>DATIXX010000051.1 GCA_035518095.1 Burkholderiales bacterium
GTTTCGCGGGCGCGCGGCTGGGCAGTTACGTGTTCGAGCTTTCCGGTTCATACTATACAGTCCGGCTAATCCATATCGGCCGGAGCATCCTTGTCGCGGTGTTGTGTTGGCCGGTAACCGAGGACCCGGTGGCGCGTTTGAATATAGAAGGAAAGGGCAGCGTGAAATTGACGGAGTTTGAGAAAGCCCTCTTATGGCTGGCGCTGTTGGCAGTGGCGGGGAGTATCATTTATCTGGTTTTTAAGGCGTACATCAACCCGGCGTTGCTGATTGACTTCGCCAACACGCGGTTATGCTGAATTGTCTCACCTGTGGTGCGCAAATACTCACGGCGCGCAAACGTCGTCTCGATATCATGTCAATCAGGCAACGTCCGGCGCTGGCGAGTGCTGGTGATGGAGCCCGCCGCTAGGCCGCGCGCAGCGCATCCACGATATTCATTCGAGCGGCGCGCGCGGCGGGCAGGAAACCGCCGGCAAATCCCATTACCAGTGCGAACAGCAGCGACTTGACGATTATTGCGGCGTTGAGCTTGAAGCTGAACGCGAGTTCGGCAAAGGTTTGCCAGTTCATGGTGGAGATCGAGAGGAACTGCATAAGCGACGCAAAACCCAGCCCGATCACCCCGCCGATGATACCCAGGAACAACGACTCCAACAGAAACGCGCGCAAAATGCTCTGCCTTCTGAATCCGAGTGCGCGCAGGGTACCGATCTCAGTGGTGCGGTTTGCAACAGATGTGTACATGGTAATCATCGCGCCGATAGTCGCGCCGATCGCGAATATCACGCTCAACACGATTCCAAGTATGCTGATGAAGCGCGACAGCATTTCCGATTGCTCCGAGTAGAACACCGATTCGCGCTTGGCTTCCACAGTAAGCCGCGGGTCGCTTTCGATCGCCTGCTTGAAGGTCTTGAAATTTTCCGGGTCGTTGAGTTTGACAATGACCGATGAAAACACCGGACGCCGGAATGCCTGCATCAGCTGCTCGACATCGCCCCAGATTTCCGAGTCAAACCCGCTGTTGCCCGCATCCATCACACCCACCACTGCCCAGCCGCGCAATCCGAAGCGCAGCCTGCCGCCGACTTGCGCTCCATTGAAGCGCTCGGCGATGTTTTTTCCAACGACGATTTCGGATGAACCGGGGCGGAACGTGCGGCCCTGAACGATCTTCACCTGGGGGCGCAGCTTGAGGCCGGCCTGAGATACGCCGCGCACGATGACATTGACTGCAGTGTTAGTGTCGCGCTTGGGCATGGCGACCAGCACCACCATTTCCTTTGACGCGAGGCGCTCGCCATTTTCATCAAATGCTACTTCGGGACGCGCCTCGATAATCGCCGCGGATGGTCGGTCAACTCCGCTTTGCACCTCAGTTTGCGAGGAGCGGCGGATAACAACAGCATTATCGTAAGAACCGGTTTGCACCAGCGTTACTTTCAATCCTTCCGCGAGCATCAAGACGGTTGCGAACACGAATACCACCAGTGCCATTCCTGCGACGGTGAGCGCGGTGGTGAGCTTGCGCGTCCACAGATTGCGAAGAGAATAAGAATAGGGGATAGGCATTTAGTTGGTCTTAGCAAAATTATTTTGAGGTCTTAATTGTGAAAATCTCAAATTCGCCGGTGGCCGACCGGCGGCCGGTTACTTTCTCTTGTATCACCAAGAAAGGGTAACCGGGAAGAATGCGACCCCGGCTCGCCGGCTTCCCCTGCGCATCTCAGCCAAACCGGGTGCTGCGCAACTCGCGCGTTCCGCGCTCAGACAGTGCTCGCTTGACATCCCCCGGTTCGGCTTCCTCGCTTGGCGGCTCGCAGGGGAGACAAGCAAAGCCTTTTCGCCAGACAAGGGAGAGAGGCGAAGTGATGAGTAAAGCAAATGAATGTTGAACCATTAGCCGATGTTCCTTTGGAGCCTCTGATCAAGTCCCACACGGTTGCGACGGCGGCTTTCCGGGATGGAATGCGCGAAGCGAGGCGCAGCCTATGGCCACTCCCCTTGGCAAGCCGAGCGACAAAGCAGACCGCAGGGACAAGCCCCGTCCCTCCGGGTTGCGGTAAAATGCGGCGTCTGCGTCGTTGCGCTCCTCGGCTTCGTAGTCCAAGCTACGACCTTCGTCGCGCGCCTTGCACCCTTCCGCATTTTACCCGCAACGCAATCCGCGGAGGACTTAATCAGAGGCTCCTTAATCCGTCTGCAATTTTCACGTGGCTGGCGCGCCAGGTGGGCAGAATCGCCGCTACCGCCCCGACCACCAGCGCCGCCGCCAGTTGCGCAGCCACAGTTTGCCATGAAACGTAGAAAACCTTGAATAGCGCGCCCATGGCATTGCCGAATGCAATGGCGACCGGGAAAGTGCAGGCAATTCCCAGTGCGCCGCCGAGAGCGGCAATCGCCAGCGACTCGCCGAATATCAGTTTGGCAAGAAACGGCGGCGCAAATCCCAATGCTTTAAGCGTGGCGTATTCCGCGGCGCGCTCGCGCGCGGTCATCGCCATGGTGTTCGCCATTACCGCCATGATAATGACGATGATGACTATGGAGACGATCTGCACCGCAACCAGGATTGCCTCGGTCATTTCGACAAAACTCAGCTGAAATGCTTTTTCGGTTTCAGTGAGTGTTTCCGCAAGCGAGTTTTTGAACGTGTTGTCGATTTCGCGCGCCACATCGGCAGCATGCTCGGGATGAGTGAGGCCCACGATATACAAGCCGACGTAGTTGGCGCGGCGGGGAACCGTGCGTTTCAGGGTCTCATTCAAATAATCCCAGTGGAAAAAAAATTGCGAGGTATCTGTTTTCTTCTCGGTCGCGTGGTAGATGCCGCGGATGGTAAAGCTCCAGTTGCCCGGGAAAATAGTGCCGCGCAGCGGTACCACGTCGCCCACTTTCCAGCCGAACTGGTCCGCGAGCTTCTTGCCGATGATGGCGCCTTTGCGATCAATAAAAAAAGCCTTCTTCTGGTCCTCCGGCAAAATGTATTCGGGATACAGCTCAAGATAGCTTGCGGGTTCAATGGCGAGCTGTGGGAAAAAATTCTTCTCGCTGATATAGACGCCGCCAAACCAGTTGGCGTACGAAACGCCCGATACGCCGGGTATTTTTCGGATTTTTTCCTGATAAGTGATCGGCAGCGGAAACACCAGCGAGATGGCGTTGCGCGTGATCAGGCGTGACGCCGAAGTGCTTTCCGCTCCTGCATACCACGCATTGACTACTGTGCGCAGCAGGCCGAACGCCAAAATTGCCACCACGATTCCCAGCAGCGTGAGGCCGGTGCGTAATCTGTGGCGCAGCGCGTTTCGAATGACGAGTTTGAGCAGATACATTATTAAATTAATGCTTTCGTTGCATCGAGCACGCCTTTGTCCAAATGGCGGATAACGCGCGCGCTTTGCGCCGCATGCGGGTCGTGAGTGACAAGAATAATGGTCTTGCCAAGCTCAAGATTCAACCGCGTGAGCAAATTCAGGATATCGTCTGCGGAGGCGCGATCCAGGTCGCCGGTAGGCTCATCCGCTACCAGAATCGTGGGATCGGTGACCACCGCGCGCGCAATTGCAACACGCTGTTGCTGGCCACCGGAAAGCTCCGAAGGATAATGCAGCATGCGGTCGCCCAACCCCATCATGGAGAGCGCGGTTTCCACATGCTGCTTTCTCTGCTTGCCGTTAAGGTGGGTGAGCAGCAGCGGCAGCTCGACATTTTCAAAAGCGGTGAGCACAGGGATCAAATTGTAAAATTGGAATACGAAGCCGACATGAGCCGCGCGCCAATCGGCAAGCTGGGATTCGGATAACGACGTGATATCCACGCCGCCGATGCGTATTTCACCGCTGTCGGGCTTATCGATTCCGGCAATAAGATTCAGAAGCGTGCTTTTTCCCGAGCCACTCGGCCCCATCAGCGCAAGAAATTCGCCCTCCGGGATATCAAAGCTGATATTTTTGAGCACCGCCAGAACTTGCTCGCCGCGGCGATAGGACTTGCTTAAATGTCTGATCTCGACAACCGATTGCACGGCTTATTGGGCGCCGCTTGTGTGCGCCTTATGCATTATTTGGATGCAAGCTTGATTTTAGAACCGTCGGCGAGTTTTGCCGGGGGATTCAACACCACCGTGTCGCCGAAATGCAGGCCTTGCTTCACTTCAATCATGTTGCCGATGCGTCCGCCGGTTTGGACCGGAACCTCATGCGCTATACCATTGCGGATAAGGAACGCAACAATCTTGCCTTCGCGCACGGTGAGTGCTTCGGGGCTCACTACAGTGCGCGGTTTTTGCTGATCGGGGGTTAGCTCGCGGTCGAGAAAAGTCACCTTGGCGCTCATTTCGGGAAGAACGCGCGGATCGGGATCGAGGAAGCGCACCTTAGTTATTACCGTTGCTTTGGAACGGTCCACGGTCGGCACGATGCGGCTGACCTCGCTGCGGAAACGCGTGTCGGGAAGTGCATCCAGTTGGATCTCACAGGGTTGCCCGACCTTGACTTTTTCCAGGTTGGATTCCGAAACGTCCGCTTCCACTTCCAGAGTGGACATGTCGGCCATGGTCACTACCGCGCCTTTGGTATCCAGCGCGGAAGAGAACGGCGTCACCACGTCGCCGACGTTCGCGGTTTTGGATAAGATCACGCCGTCAAACGGGGCGCGGATCAACGTGTATTCGACTGCGATTTGCGCCGCTCGAAACTGCGCCTCTGCGGCGTCGATTGCCGCCTTGAAGCTGCTGAGCCCCGCCACCGCCTTGTCGTAACGCGCCTGCGCTGCATCGAGGCTCGCTTCCGAAACGAAGTTTTGCGCAACCAGCTCGCGGGTGCGCTTGAGCTGCCGTTCGGCATCGCGGTATTCCGCTTCGCCCTGCTCCAGATTGGCCTTCGCCACGTTGATCCCGGCTGCCGCGTTTTCCATGTTCGCCACCATGTCGCGGTTCTCCAGCCGCGCGATGATTTCACCCTGTTTCACGCGGCTGCCTTCGGTGACTCCCAGCCATTCCAGCCGTCCCGTTGCTTTGGATGCGACTGCCGCTTTGCGTTGTGCCACGACATAGCCGGTGGCGTTGAGCAATGCAAATTGCTGCGAAGGATAGGCGCTCGTGACCTGAGATTGCTCAACTTGCAGCGGCGCCGTGCTGATATAGAAAAATACTGCGGCGGCCAAACCACCGAGCGCAATAACGGCAGACAACACGCGCCGCATTTTGTTTTTTGCCTGAGCAGGGCCGATTGTCGCGCTATCGCGGCTAATCCTGAGCTTAGCCAGGTCTTCTTCAGGCACAGCGCTTTTCATATTTGGTGTTAAATTCCGGCAGCCCGGGCAGGCTCATTGCTGGATTGTGGCGGCAGGATGTCGCCGAAGTGAAAGCTGAACGCGCCGCTGCGGCGGTCGTCAAAGTAAGCATGCAACGCTTCGCGTACCGTGCGGAATGCAATTTGATTCCACGGTATTTGCCGCTCATCGAATAACTGCACCTCGAGACTTTCGGAGCCGGGTCTGAAATTCAAATCGAGCAGCCGGGCGCGAAACAGGAGATACACCTGGCTAACGTGAGGAACATTGTAGAGGGCGTACAGCATGCTGACTTCCACCCGCGCGTGAGCTTCTTCCAATGTTTCCCGAATCGCGCCCTCAACGGTGGTTTCCTGATTTTCCAGAAAACCCGCGGGCAGCGTCCACAAACCATGGCGCGGCTCGATGGCGCGCCGGCACAGCAGGATTTTGTTTTCCCATTCAGGAATGCAGCCCACCACGATCTTGGGATTCTGATAATGGATGGTGGTGCAAACGTCGCAAACAAAGCGCGGCAGGGTGTCACCGGGGGGAATAAGCGAACGCACGGGTGCGCCGCAATTGCTGCAGTATTTCATATTCGTTCCTGACTGTGGTTAATTATACCGCAAGGCACAGAGTTTCCCCCAGTAAGGAAAAATCCCCACGGGGCACAAAATATTTTTATGCTGCCCGGGACTGATTCAGACGAATCTGGCAAAGAGGCTGCGCTGATATCATTCGGTTGCGCCGTGCAGATTCAGCTTGCGGTTGTATCGCGTACGCTTAGAGATAGATTCATAAGGCGACCAATCCCTTTGTCATTAGTGTTTGCGGCCGATACTTCTTTTAGTCCAATGCTCATCACAAAGCTTCCACTTCGATGGGTTCGAGGCTATTTGATAGGCGGCATTTATTCCTTGGGGTTGCCCTAATTTTGGGATAATTGATTGCCAATGGCCGCGCGGGAATCATGCGAGGTTACGGCTGTCGAATGCATTACGTATTGGGCAAGATCGAAGGGCGTTTTGCAGCCGCGCTACGCGCCGCGGGCTCGCCGCGGTGTAATTCTGTTACCGGTAATCCCGCGTCAGATAAGGGGGAACGATGGCGAACAACCGACATCCGATTCATGGAAGCGAACGTCAGCCAGTCTTGGGTTCGCGCCGCATTGGTCCGGCGGATCCCAATGAAAGATTCGAAGTCACCATTGCGGTGCGCCCCCGGGCATGGGATAAATTGCAGGCCCGAATAACTCACGGCGCAGCACAGCGTCTGACTCGTGATGATTTCGAGCGGACGCACGGCGCCAACGAAACCGACTTCGATAAGATTATTGCGTTCGCAAAGCAGAATCAACTCACCGTGGTCGAGCGGAATATCGCCCGCTGCAGCGTGGTCCTGTCGGGCACGGTCGCCAAAT
>DATIXX010000052.1 GCA_035518095.1 Burkholderiales bacterium
ATGGTGAAAGCGCTGCACTGCATTCGACACAGAACGGTGCCCGCGACCATTCACCTAAAAACCCATAATCCAAAAATACATTTTGATAATTGGAACCTCAAAGTTGTTACAGAGAACACGCCGCTAAAAAAATCCGGGAGACTCGTCATAGGCGTCAATTCCTTCGGCTTCGGGGGGGCAAACGCTCATGTCGTCCTCGAGGGTCCTGAGCCTCAAGTTGAATACAGTCACGCAGAACTTGGTAATGAATTGGTGCCTTTGATATTTTCGGGAAAAAGCTGGACGGCGCTCAAAGCTGCGGCTCAACAACATTCAATGTTCCTTGAGCGGCAGCACAAAAAAGACTTGTACGATATCGCGTACAGCGCTGCATTGCATCGCGATTGGCACGAACATCGCGCGGTTATTTTCGGCTCAAATCCCAAATCTTTGGCAAAGTCACTCGCGCAGTTTGCGGATGGACTCGCGCCTGAACTTCAAGTTGAGTCAGGCATTTCGCTCCCGGCAGCCTCTCGCCCGGTATTTGTGTTCACGGGTAACGGTTCTCAATGGCAAGGCATGGGGCAACACCTTTTGGCCAAAGACCTTGCCTTTAGGGCTGCGGTGCAAAAAGTCGACAGACTTTTTAAGAAATATACCGACTATTCGGTCGCGGAGGAACTGGCTGGGAAAAGCGAGAAAAGTTCATACGAGCTGACTGAAATCGCTCAACCCGCACTATTTGCAATGCAAGTTGGATTAACCCAGATGCTTCGGCAACGGGGAATCGTACCCGCAGCCGTGATCGGCCACAGTGTGGGTGAAGTCACAGCAGCCTGGGCATCAGGGGCTTTGTCACTTGCGCAGGCGGTCAAGGTGCTTTACCACCGCAGCAAGTTTCAAGGCACCACCAAGGGCAAAGGACAGATGACTGCCGTAAGGCTTGGAGAAGAGGAACTGCGCCAGTTACTCGGTAATGTGGGACTCGATTTCTCCTTGACCGTTGCAGGGATCAACAGCCAGCGTGCGGTGACCGTTACAGGTGACCCTTCGCAATTGGCGCTGTTTGAAGCTGCATTAAGTGATCGCAAAGTGTTCTACAAGCGATTGGATCTCGATTATGCCTTTCATAGCCCGGCAATGGATCCGATCGAAGCTGATTTTCAAGTAGCACTGTCCGACTTGCAGCCCAAGAACAGCAGGATTGCGTTTTACTCCACGGTCACCGGCGGCCTACTGGCCGGCATCGAACTGGGGGGAAATTACTGGTGGCGCAATATACGCCAACCGGTGCTGTTCGAACGAGCCATTAATTCGATTCAGTCTTCGGGATTCAACGTTTTTGTCGAAGTCGGGCCTCATCCTATCTCGCAAAGCTATATCAACGACTGCCTGAAAGACAAAGGCACAGAAGGCCGCGTCATTTCGACGTTGGTGCGCGGCGACGGCGGGCCTGATCGCGTTTGGAGTGCTGCGAGCCAAATCATGATCGCCGGCGCGCCCGTAGACTGGAAGACCTTTTTTCCGAGGCGCGGGAAATTCATGCAGCTGCCTAATTATCCCTGGCAGCGGGAACGCTACTGGCATAGCGACAGTTCCGAGTCCTATGGTTTTCTCTCGCGAAAAAAAGAGCACCCGTATCTTGGCTACCGGCTGCATGAGAGCGAATGGACCTGGGAAAATCATATCGACACAAGACTCTGCCCTACGCTCGCGGATCACGTGGTCGGCGACGCTGTCGTGTTTCCCGGCGCCGGTTACGCCGAAATGGCGCTGGCCGCCGCCCAATTTTGGCACCCGGGGCAACTTGCCGAGATAGAAGAGCTGCAGATACGCTCCCCTTTATTGCTCAGCGATTCACTCTCGAAAACAGTCCGCTTCAGCCTGAACCCGACAGACGGTAGTTTCAATATCAGTAGCCGAGCCCGTCTTGGCAAAGAACCGTGGATCGTCAACGCCGTTGGCCGGGTGCTCCAGGATCCCCAAAGCGTTCTTCTCGATCAACCGTGTCCTACAGTGCCCGAATACGGCCGCAGTCTCGACAGCGCAAGCCACTACGCTTCGGCAACGGCAATCGGGTTGCGCTACGGCCCCGCGTTTCAAGCTATCCGGAACGGCCGCGTAGACGGTCAAACCGCCACAGCCAGCATAAAGATACCGGATGCAATAGTCTCGGAACTTCCCAATGTTTATTTGCACCCTGCCCTGCTCGATAGCGCATTCCAACTGCTCATGAACGTGTTGCACGGTGAGCAATCATCAGACGATAAAGCGGCGTTTGTACCCATCAAACTGGGACGCCTCATTTTCCGCGCCGGAAACGCGCAGCCCGCTGTAGCTTGGGCTCAACTGACAAGGCGCGGCCCGCATTCGCTCACCGCAGATATCGCCTTGTTCGATGACCACGGTGTGGCTGTAGCCAAGGTCAAGGATGCTCGTTTTCGAAGAATTCACTTGCACAAGGATCCTGCGGACCGGTTGCGTTATTTGAACGAGTATTATTTGGCCAAGCCCCATCCGTTGGTCCCCGATGCCGGTACTCCCCTGGCGCTCGATGAGCTTTCGGGAACTCTTTGCAAGAGCCTGCAAACGCTACCGTTACAGAAATCCAGCCAGCTCTACGCGGAGGAAATTGAGCCGCTGCTTGACGCGCTGTGCAGCAGCTTTGCCGCCCAGGCGTTCAACACCTTGTTTGCGGGCGCGACCGACATTACTCGCGAGCGCATTCAGGCACAGATCGAAAAAGTGCCCGACGCCGCTCCCCTGCTGGTGCGTCTGCTCGGGATGATGGAAGAAGATCAAATCATTTGCTCGACTGAATCCGGCTGGCGCTATTCGGCGAGTGATAGCCATCCTTTGCCGCAGCAGATCTGGAACAGCTTGGTCGCCGACCACCCGGATTATTTTCCAGTTTTCCACGCGGTTGGCTGTGTAGGGTTGCACCTGGAAAGCATCCTGGCGGGGCGTCGGGCGGCGCGGGCCGTCTACCCGCGTGAATGCACCCTGGCCGCCCCGTCGCACTACACTCTCGGCGTGGATGGTACCCACTCGCTCGTCGACGCAATAATTTCTGTCGCACAGCAGTTGCTGGGAAAACTGCCGGCGGGCAAGCAACTACGAATGGTCGAATTGAGCTGGGGCGAGGAATCATATGCCTCACAGATACTGCCTGTTATCGAGACCAGTCGCTGTAGCTACACTGTTGCAACGCCATCGCAAGACGCGATGGAACATTTCCGTTCCTTGCAGGATCGGTTCCCGTCTTTGAACGTGCAACACCTTGACCTGGATGCTTTCAGAGCCGCAAAAAACGATTCGAGTAACGAGCGTTTCGATCTAGCCATCATCACCAATGACTCCACCACTAGTGTTTCTACACTGGAAGTTCTAGATTGTGTAAAACGCATGCTTAAGCTTGGCGGTACGGTCATCCTTGTTGGGCAGCACCCCTCGCGTTGGACAGATTTCGTGTTTGGCGCGCAAGCTTCGTGGTGGGTAGAAAGCGCATCAGGCGCTTGGACTCGCCGGCATGGCAGCGCGAAAAGATGGCAGCACGAACTCCTGGAAATGGGATTTTGCAATGTGAACCGGCTGGAGCTCTTCCCGGGCGCAAGCGTGGGTCCGTATTTGTTATTGGCGCAAGGCGCGACGACTGAAAAAAGCCCAGTCGACGTCGACTCACCGCCGGCGCGGACCTGGATCGTGCTTGCCGACACGGATGGCTATTCGGAACAACTCTCGCAGCTACTGTCAAAACAACTCGAAAAAAATGGGGATAACATTATTTGCGTTACCCCGGGCGGCGAATTGCATGCGCTGAGCAAAACGAATTACCGGCTCGATCCATGCAATCCCGATCACGTCGGCGCATTACTAATTCAAGCCCGCAACAGTTTTGGCCGAATCGATGCAATTATTCATCTAATTGGGCTTAATAGGTCGTTTGCAGACGAAGAATCAAATTCCATACTTACTCGGCAAGTCGATCGCTGCGCAATTACGGCCGCCATCATTCAAGCTTGTGAGGCCACCAACACGACCGCTACCTGCTGGCTATTTACAACTCGCACATCGGAAAGCCTGCAATCAGGCGATGAGCAAACGCCGCGTGTATTTCGAATCCATGACGGAATTGACTCTGCGCTGCGAGGCTTTGGCCGCACCTTGATGAATGAAGCATCCGGCAATGCCATCCGTCTCATCGATCTTGCACAGCCCGAAGCAATAGAGCACATGGTGAGCGCACTGGAAAGAGAACTGCGCTATCCGGATGCCGAGACTGAGATTGCCCTTAATGGCAAGGGAGAGCGCTTCGTTCCACGCCTGCGTGTTGAGGCTCATGCAGATGGGAAAGTCATGTTTGCCCGTAATTCCATGCCGTCGAGTACCGTGCGCTTGGGAATGCAATCTCCGGGCCAGTTGCGCAATCTTCGCTGGGAATCCCATCCGCGCGTTTCACCGGCTGAAGACGAGATTGAAATTGACGTGCATGCCACGGGTCTGAATTTCCGGGATGTCATGTACGCCCAGGGCCTGCTTTCTGACGAAGCGGTGGAAAACGGTTTTGCCGGTCACACGCTGGGTCTGGAAATGTCTGGCATCATTAACCGAGTGGGCGCCAAAGTGCAGGGTTTCGCGCCGGGAGATAAAGTAATCTCGTTTGGGCCGGCCTGTTTTGGCAACCGTGCTATCGCCAAAGCCTCGGCGACAGTACTCAAGCCGTCCGGCGTCTCATTCGAAGCGGCTGCCACTATTCCCTGCGTCTTCCTGACTGCCTACTACGCGCTGCACCATCTGGCCCGCTTGCAAGAGGGAGAAAAAATTCTGATACACGGTGCGGCCGGCGGCGTTGGTATCGCTGCCATGCAGATTGCGAAATGGCGCGGGGCGGAAATATTCGCTTCGGCAGGTTCCACGGAAAAAACGGATTTTCTCAAACTGTTTGGAGCGGATTGCACTTTTAGCTCTCGCACTCTGGCTTTCGGCGACGAAATACTGGCGATTACAGGCGGAAAAGGCGTCGATGTCGTGCTTAACTGTCTTTCGGGCGAGGCAATCAATCGGAACTTACAGGTACTCAAGCCCTTCGGGCGCTTCCTCGAACTCGGTAAGCGCGATTTCCTGGATAACACGAAGATCGGGCTGCGTCCCTTTAGAAACAATATCAGCTATTTCGGCATTGACATTGATCAATTGATGCAAGCACGTCCTGATCTGACGCAAGATGTGTTCCGCGAGGTCATCGCACTATTCAACGACAAAGTATTGCACCCGCTCCCGTATCATGCCTTCGACGCCGCAGAGATTGTCGATGCCTTTCGCTACATGCGGCAATCCCGGCACATTGGAAAGATCACCGTCACTTACCGCAATGGCATCGTTTCTCAACAGTCCTCGCACCCGACGAAACGCAAACTGCACTTGCCGGCGACCGCCACTTATCTCGTTACCGGCGGCCTAAGCGGATTTGGCCTGAAAACCGCCGAATGGTTGACCGGCAAGGGGGCTCGCCATCTGGTGCTCGTGAGCCGCAGAGGTCCTGTTCTACCCGAAGCGCAGGCAGCCATCGCCACACTACGCGCGCTCGGCGTTGAGGTCCACGCGGTCTCGTGCGATGTTACGGACAAAAACGCGCTTTCCGCCTTGCTTTCAGAAATCCGTGCCACCATGCCTCCGTTGCGCGGCTTGTTCCACGCGGCCATGGTGATCGAGGACGGACTGATCCGAAATATGAGTCGCGAACAGATTCACGCAGTCTTAGCGCCCAAAATTCTGGGTGCCCAATATCTGCATCAACTGACCCGCGGTTTGGATTTGGACTTTTTTGTCTTGTTTTCATCCGCAACCACGCTGTTTGGCAACCCCGGCCAAGGAAACTACGTGGCTGCCAACAGCTATCTTGAAGCCCTCGCCCAGTCGCGCCGCGCCGCCGGTTTGCCGGCATTGTGTGTGCGTTGGGGTGCCATCGGCGACGTCGGGTTTCTGGCGCGCAACGAACAAATCAAGAAGGCGCTGGAGGCGCGCATGGGCGGTCGCATGCTTACTTCAGAACTTGCGTTGGATACGTTGGAATCCCTGTTGCTTGAAAACCGCTCGGGCCTAGGCGTACTCGAGCTGGACTGGACGACCTTGAGCCGCTCCCTTCCCACCGCCCACGCACCGAGATACTGCGAAATATCCCGCAATGCCAAGAGTTCGGCCGCCACGGATAGCGACACCGAAAATGTCCAGCGTCTTCTGACGGAACTGGGCAAAGAGGAACTCGGCGCTGTCTTCATTAAAATGCTGAAAAGGGAAGTTGGAGAGATTCTGCAGATTTCTGCGGAAAAAATCGACGAGAACAAATCGGTTTACGATTTAGGCCTCGATTCCCTGATGGGCGTGGAACTGGTAACCGCCATTGAAGCACGCTTTGGCGTCAATCTCCCGACCTTGGTCCTGAGCGAAAGCCCGACCATTGCCAAACTGTCTGAAAAAATCATTGTTCAGTTGACGAGCCCGCAAGGTAACGGTGAAACCGAACCCGCCGCAGCAATACGCTCCACAGTTGAACAAGTTGCCAGCCAGCATGTCGCGGATGTTGATAAAGAAACGATCGATCAAGTGGCACAGGCAGTACAATCTGGCGAATTAGCGAATACATCAAGAATGATTCACTAATATGACGCGCAAAGGCTTTCCGGAATTGACCGCGCAGGTAAAAGAGAAACTTATCCAGCGGGCCTTGGAGCGCCGGCTGCGCGAGAGGGACCAACCGGACCCGCCGCCGCGATCCAGTCAAGAGACCGCTCTCAATGGAACCATCCCGGAACAGTATTACCGGTTTCAGTTTCATCCGGGTTATCAACAGTTGCGCATCATCAATGAAGGCGCCTCAAAGCTCGGCATTGCCAGCCCGTTTTTCAGAATGCATGACGGCACCGCTGGCGCCACAACGCGAATCGAGGGACGCGAGTATATCAATTTCGCCAGTTATAACTATCTTGGTTTTTCCGGCGATCCTTATGTCACCGAGGCCGCGAAGGCGGCCGCTGATCGTTATGGAACTTCTGTTTCTGCGAGCCGTTCCGTCTCCGGGGAGCGCCCGGTCCATCGCAAACTGGAGCACCTTCTCGCCGAAACATATGGCGTCGATGACTGCGTAGTGTTTGTCAGCGGGCACGCGACCAATGTCACGGCAATTGGCTACCTGTTCGGACCGAAGGATCTCATCCTGCACGATGCGCTGGTCCACAACAGCGTAGTCCAAGGGATAGAGCTTTCGGGTGCCCAGCGCCTCTCATTTCCGCACAACGACTGGAAAACGCTTGACACCATGCTCTCCGATCAGCGCCGCAATTTTGAGCGCGTCCTGATCGTCATTGAGGGTATCTACAGCATGGAAGGAGACTACCCCGACTTGCCGCGGTTCATCGAAATTAAGCGCAAACATTTTAGTTTTCTGATGGTGGACGAAGCTCACTCTTTCGGTGTGATGGGGGAAACGGGGTTAGGCATCAGGCAGCATTTTCACTTGCAGGGCAGCGACGTTGACATCTGGATGGGCACCCTCAGCAAAGCCCTGGCCGGCTGCGGCGGTTTCATTGCCGGCGAAACGGCGCTGGTTGAGAATCTGAAGTTTTTGGCACCCGGATTTCTCTACAGCGTCGGGATGTCGCCGCCCGTGGCCGCAGCATCGGCGGCCGCACTTGAGCGCTTGCTGCAAGAGCCCGCGCGCGTAAAAACCTTGCAACTACGAGGCCGATTTTTCAGAGACCGCGCGCGCGCCGCCGGCATCAATACCGGATCGAGCATGGGATTGGCCATTGTTCCCGCCATCACGGGCAGTTCGGTCATGGCGACACGCTTATCCCAGGCGCTCTTTGAACAAGGCATTAACGTGCAGCCTATTCTGTATCCAGCCGTTCCCGAGAAATCCGCCCGCCTGCGCTTTTTCATTAATTGCCAGCACACCGAAGATCAACTTGAACGCACGGTTCAAGCGCTCGTCCGCGAATCCGCTAAGCTTTGATGGCCGGTAATAAAGTTTTGGCTCGGAACTAAACCCGCCCTGAACACAACCGCCGGTTACGCACCTGTTTTTTGCACAGCGGAACATCATCAATCATACGGCGCTAAGATGAAAGCGTTTTCGACGCTTCGCCGATTCGGCGCGACGCCATAAGCCCTGCTTTTTCGAGCAATAAACCGCTCAGGTCCTCCACCCTGATATCGGCCGGCAACGTCGTCTCCGGATTCTTCCCTCTGCCCCAAATAAAATAATCGGTTCGCGCGTCGGAAAAATCTCGCGCCTGATACACGCTTGGCATGATGGGTACATGATCCCCGTACCAGCACAGCCAGCCGCCCGCCGACAACTGTTCCAGGTGCTCGCGAAGCATTCTGATCATCTGATCCGCGTTGCTCAGATGCCGCAAGTAAATCGTAAGATCTTCAAAACCCGCCGGCGGAGGCGCAGCGTAAAGGCGTTGCACGTCATTCGCTGCCACCTGTTCCAAATGCAGGGGACCGTGATTTTCCATGGTGATGACAAATATAAAAGTAGGCTGGCTGAAGGGTCCCAATAGCGAGCGAACCTTTTCCGCTACCGCCACATCACCGATGAATGGCCCGCACTTTTCAGCTTCAAGGAAATCGCGAACATCGATGAACTGGTCGAAACCGAGAGCCGGCAGAACCCGGTCGCGACGATAAAAAGTCGCCGCATAGGGATGCACGCACACTGTCCGGTAGCCGACACGTTTCAAAAAACCGGCAATTGTGGGAACTCCTTGCATACCGAGTTTGCGATAAGGATTGAATCGGTGGCCGTTCAGTTGCCGCTCGCTCAATCCGGAAAGAAATGCGAACTCCGTGCGTACCGTGTTTGCGCCCCAGGCCGGCACCTCCAGTCGCCCGAATTGCACAGCCGTTTTCCGGATGTCATCAAACTGTCTTAGCACCGCCGAATTTATTCCGGGGAACAGCCTGCGGGCATCAAAAAACGATTCGCTCTGCACCGCCACAATATGCGGCCGACCGCCAATAAAGTGGGTGGCTCTTGAAGCGAAAATTTGCGAGGCAGGCGGAAATGCAGGCTTCCTCTGCTCTGCCAGGGCGTAGCCCCACAAACTGGCCAGTAATCCAAATTGCCGAAGATCCTCAGCCGGATCGAAGGTTATTGGCAGCGTGCGTCGCGTCCCGACCCACAGCACGCCGGCTCCTAGCCCAAGCAAAAGTGCCACGCCTACTCCAAATTCTAAAAAGCCGGCCTTAGAAAGCAGACTGGTTTCGAGCGTGAACCCAAGATAAAGCGACAGGATAAAAGCAGCGAACCCGAGCAGCGCGCGCCCTATTCCAAAAAATGGC
>DATIXX010000053.1 GCA_035518095.1 Burkholderiales bacterium
GTCACTGGCAATTGCAAACTGCGGATTGATGAATGGACTTGTTCCACCGATAGCCGGTTGTATATGGCAGGCTGCGCAACTGTTTGCATTGAACCGCGGACCCAATCCCTCGCCGGTCTCGGCTCCAAAGTTAGAGCTTACAAAAGTGCCCTTGACTGAATCTGTTTCCGTGAAAGTTTTCAAGCTGGCATTGAACAGCTCCAATTCTTCTGCGCTTAATCCCGGCAAAGGACCTCCGGCGCGCGGCGCCGCGCCCATGGCAACGCCTGGATCAACCACCGTTTTTCCGGCACCCAGAACTTCGGGAGTCGCGATGATCAGAAGAGCCAATACGAGAGCTGATATTTGAATGCACCAGTATTTAATGTTCGGCGAATTGACTGCGCGCAGCATGGTAGCCATGGGGACCCCTTAATGTCTCTTCCTCCAGAAGCTAATGCAATTTAAGGATCGGCACTTTAATAGTTAATCAAGACTTGGCCGTTGGGTTGCCTGTGTTTACCTTGAGACTTAACAACGATGGTGTTAGCAGTCTGCGTGCCAGCTTCCAAATAACTATACAAAACAGTCCGCAGTAAAAAATTGCTGAAGGAAAACAGTAACAAGGCTCGTCGCAGCAAGGCGACATAAACCGCAGCCTGGATGTTACTTTCTTGATAACGTAGTGGTTTTAGTGTCGCTCCCCAGCGACGATAGAATCAAACTCTCCGAGGACACCGTTTCAAAAGACTGAAACCTCGTCGCCAACAATCTAAAAAGAACGGTTTCGAAAGACTACTTCCCGCTTCTTGAAGCTTCCAAAAATCGATTGATGAGACGGGCCCTGATACTTAAGAATTGACTCGTGGCACTTATCAGGACGAGGGTGCCATATACTCGCAACGCAAGTTTCTCAGAACCGCGGCCGGAGCCTTGTCGCGCCGGGCGGCGAGCATTAGCAGGGCGAGCTGTCTTTGGGACGATTACCCGGCCGATCTCGGAAAATGCGCTCATGCCAATTGCAATACGTGCCACAGCCTCGACTACATACCGATGAACTCGGTATTCCTTGATCGCAAGGGCTGGGAGGGTGAGGTCAACATAATGATCAAAGTCACGGATGCGCCGATCAAGCAAGAAGGCGTCCCGCAGATCGTGGACTACCTTGCTGCGCAGTACGGGAAGTAGAGCTTTCGGCACACTCTTTCAGCTGCCAGGCTTTTAGCACACTTCAAACCGCCGCCCGCACCGCGCCGCAATGGAAGCAACGTCAATAGCCAATGCCTTCCACGGGTATTTTTGCGCCGAAGTGTCGCCTTTCCACTTTTTTATAAGTTTTTAACACCACCGGGATAGATTTATACGGCATTTTAATTTGTTCGGCCTCAGAATCCCGTCCATGGTTTCTGGCAATTGGAGGCTCACATGATGGACGTCGTTTTTATCGCAGTCATTGTCGGTTTCTTCGCGCTCACCATCGGTTTGGTCTACGCGTTCGATCAGTTGTTGAGGAGGGGCTCATGAGCTGGACCTATCTGTTGAGCCTGATTCTGGCTCTCGCCGTTTTCGTCTACCTGGTCGTCGCCTTATTTTTCCCGGAGAAATTCTGATGACTGGCAATGGTTATTTTCAACTCGCGCTCTACCTGGGCGTCTTGCTACTGTTGGTTAAGCCCCTCGGCGCCTACATGGCCAATGTGTATGAGGGCCGCATAAAGTTCATCAATCGCTTCGGCGCGCCGTTCGAGAACCTGCTGTACCGGCTGTGCGGTGTGAACCGGGCGCAGGAAATGCGCTGGACGCAGTACGCGGTGGCGATGCTGATATTTAATGTGCTTGGCGCACTTGCGGTCTATGCATTGCAGCGGCTGCAAGCTTATCTGCCGCTCAACCCGCAGGCTTTTTCCGCGGTCAGTCCCGATTCATCCTTCAACACCGCGGTCAGTTTCGCTACCAACACTAACTGGCAGGGCTACGGCGGCGAGAGCACTATGAGCTATCTTACCCAGATGGCCGCGCTCACGGTGCAAAACTTCGTTTCCGCGGCAACTGGAATGGCGGTGCTGGTGGCGTTGATCCGCGGGTTCGCGCGCCAGACTGCCGAGACCATCGGCAATTTCTGGGTTGATCTCACCCGCACGACTCTATATATCCTGCTGCCGCTGGCCCTTATCGTAGCGGTCGTGCTTGCCGGCCAGGGTGTGGTGCAGACTTTCTCGGCCTATTCCACCGTACCGCTGCTGGAATCGGTTGAATATGACACTCCGAAACTCGACGCTGCAGGTCAACCGGTCAAGGACGAAAAGGGGAATCCTGTCACGGAAAAAGCGGTGGCGAAGGAGCAGGTCATTGCCGTCGGTCCGGCTGCTTCGCAAATTGCAATCAAGCAGCTCGGCACCAATGGCGGCGGATTCTTTAACGTTAACTCCGCGCATCCTTTCGAGAACCCGACGCCGTTATCTAATTTTCTGGAGTTACTCTCGATTCTATTGATCTCCGCAGCGCTTTGCTACACCTTTGGACGTATGGTCGGGGACACACGTCAGGGTTGGGCGGTGCTTGCTGCAATGACAATAGTTTTTGTCGGCATGCTCGCGCTTTGCGTCGGCTCCGAACAGTCGGGCAATCCGCTGCTCGCCAAACAGGGCGTCGACCAAACTGCGAGCAGTTTGCAGGCCGGGGGCAACATGGAAGGCAAGGAGACACGCTTTGGAGTTGTAAATTCTGCGCTGTGGGCTACCGCCACCACGGTTGCCTCGAACGGCTCGGTGGACTCAATGCATGATTCGTTTACGCCATTAGGCGGGCTGGTTCCAATGTGGGATATGCAATTGGGCGAAGTAATTTTCGGCGGCGTTGGCTCGGGTCTCTACGGCATGCTGATCTTCGCCATCGTCGCTGTATTCGTTGCCGGGCTCATGATCGGGCGGACTCCGGAGTATCTCGGTAAGAAAATACAGGCATTCGAGATGAAAATGTCGGCGGTGGCGCTCCTGCTCGTGCCTCTCGCAATACTTGTGGGCACCGCAATAGCGGTGCTGGTGGAGCCAGGCAAAGCCGGTATAGCAAATCCCGGTCCTCATGGTTTCTCGGAAATCCTTTATGCCTTCTCCTCGGCTAGCAATAACAACGGTAGCGCGTTTGCCGGGCTTTCTGCCAATACGCCTTTCTACAACACCGCGCTTGGGTTGGTCATGCTGCTGGGCCGCTACTGGCTGGCGGTGCCGGTGCTGGCAATAGCGGGGGCACTTGCGGCCAAGAAAAAGATCCCGCTGAGCGCAGGCACGCTCCCCACGCATACACCGCTATTCGTCGCGCTGTTGGTCGGGACCGTAGTTATCGTGGGGGCGCTCGCTTTCTTCCCGGTACTCGCGCTTGGACCGATTGTAGAGCACCTCATCATGACCGGCGCGCACTAGCTTGAGCCCGGAAAAAACTTAAGGAAGCATACCGATGAATACGCAAGCCATTGCAATTCCCACGATGCGTCGGACTTTGGTGACCAAGGATATTTTCCGGCAGGCGCTGATTGACGCATGCATTAAATTACTGCCGCAGCATCAGTGGAGGAATCCGGTGATGTTCGTCGTCTATGTCGGCAGCATGCTGACGACCGCGCTGTTTTTCCAGGCTTTAGCCGGCAAAGGTGAAGCACCAGCCAGCTTCATTTTGGCGGTCACGCTGTGGTTGTGGTTTACCGTGTTATTCGCGAATTTCGCCGAGGCAATAGCCGAAGGCCGCAGCAAGGCGCAGGCCGCGGCGCTGCGCGCCGTGAAGCGCGACGTCATGGCCAAAAAACTAGACAAGCCGAAACACGGCGCTTCCGTCACCAAGGTCAGTTCAACGCAGCTGCGCAAAGGCGATATCTTTCTGGTCGAATCCGGCGACATCATTCCCACCGATGGCGAGGTTATCGAAGGGATCGCCTCGGTCAACGAAGCCGCGATTACCGGCGAGTCGGCGCCGGTGATTCGCGAAGCTGGAGGCGACTTTTGCTCAGTGACCGGTGGAACGCAGATCCTCTCCGATTGGCTGGTGGTGCGCGTTAGCGCGAATCCGGGCGAAACTTTTCTCGATCATATGATCGAGATGGTCGAAGCCGCCCGCCGCCAGAAAACCCCGAATGAAATTGCGCTCATTATATTGTTGGTGGGATTCACCTTGATTTTCCTGAAAACGACGGCGACCCTGCTGCCATTCTCGCTTTATAGCGTTGAAGTCGCCAAGGCTGGGACCCCAGTCACCATCACCGTGCTGGTCGCACTTCTAGTGTGCCTTATCCCAACGACCATCGGCGCTCTGCTTTCGGCCATCGGCCTTGCCGGCATAGGGCGCATGCTTCGCGCAAACATCATCGCCATGTCCGGTCGTGCAGTTGAAGCGGCAGGTGATGTGGACGTGCTGCTGCTCGACAAGACCGGCACCATTACTCTCGGCAATCGGCAGGCTTCCGCATTCGTTCCGGCGCCCGGCGTCACACGCGAACAACTGGCCGACGCGGCGCAACTTGCTTCACTCGCGGATGAAACGCCTGAAGGGCGCAGCGTGGTGGTGCATGCCAAGGAAAGGTATGGAATCCGCGAAAGGGACATCAATAAGCTCGGCGCGGTCTTTGTACCATTCTCGGCGCATACGCGCATGAGTGGCGTGGACCTCGAGGGACGAAAAATACGCAAGGGCGCGTCGGATGCGATTCGCGGCTGGGTAGAGCAGCAGGGCGGCAGATTTCCGAAAGAAACGGATGAAATGGTGGAAAGCGTCGCGCGCCGCGGCAGCACACCGCTGGTTGTAGCCGAGAATGCGCGTGTGCTCGGCGTCATTGAACTCAAGGACATCGTCAAAGGCGGTATCAAGGAACGTTTCGCCGAACTCCGAAGAATGGGCATAAAGACCGTGATGATTACCGGCGACAACAGACTCACGGCGGCGGCAATCGCCGCTGAAGCGGGCGTGGACGATTTCCTCGCTGAAGCGACGCCAGAAGCCAAGCTCAAGCTGATTCGCGAGCATCAGGCGCAGGGGCGTCTGGTGGCCATGACCGGGGATGGCACCAATGATGCGCCGGCGCTTGCGCAGGCCGATGTTGCCGTGGCGATGAACACCGGCACGCAGGCGGCCAAAGAAGCCGGCAATATGGTAGACCTCGATTCCAATCCAACCAAATTGATTGAAATCGTAGAAACAGGAAAACAGCTCCTGATAACGCGCGGCTCGCTGACGACGTTTTCGATTGCGAACGACGTTTCTAAGTATTTCGCTATCATCCCCGCGGCGTTCGCCACGACCTACCCGCAACTCAGGGTATTGAACATCATGTATCTCGCGACTCCCGCGAGCGCGATTCTTTCTGCGGTTATTTTCAACGCCTTAATAATTATCATCCTGATTCCGCTCGCGCTCAGAGGTGTGCGCTACCGCGCGGTCGGGGCGGGAAGATTGCTACGTGACAATCTGGTGATCTACGGCGTGGGCGGAGTGATTGCGCCTTTCATTGGCATCAAGCTGATTGACATGATTCTTGTCGCATTGGGTCTTACATAAGGGGCCATATATGTGGAATGAAATTAAATCGGGCGTCGTGATGTTGATCATTATGACGGTCATCACAGGCATTGCCTACCCATTGTTAGTGACCGGCGTTGCGCAAACGGTATTCCCGCACCAGGCGAATGGGAGTTTAATCATGAAAAACGGCAAGCCGATCGGCTCCGAACTCATCGGGCAGCCTTTCAGCAGCCCGAAATATTTCTGGAGCCGGCCATCGGCGACTTCGCCCAAGCCTTACGATGGCGGCTCTTCAAGCGGCTCCAACCTCGGGCCCACGAATCCGGCGCTGCTGGATGCAGTGGCGGATCGGATTAAAGCCTTGCGCGAAGCGGATCCCGGCAATGCGGCGCCGGTGCCCGCGGATCTCGTTACCGCCTCGGGGAGCGGACTCGATCCGCATATCAGTCCTGCAGCAGCGTACTACCAAGCGGAGCGGGTGGCGCGTGCGCGCAAGCTCGATTCCAAGCGCGTGCGAAGCTTGATCGCGGAACACACCGAATCGCGCCAATTCTGGATTCTCGGCGAGCCGCGGGTGAATGTGTTGAAACTCAATCTCGCGCTCGATGCGTTGCGCTGAAAAAAGCAGTCGAACACGGGATCGCCGCTCGTACGCCGTTGGCGGGGAGCGAGGAGCGGCGAATGTGAAGTACAACGAAGAAAAAAATAATGATGAAATACGGCCCAACACATGAAAGCTGGCTTTGCGCTCAAGAACGGGTCCATCATTTCTACCACGGACGAAAGGGCCGCCATTCTTGTTTACGTCGCACCGGATGCATCGGAAAAGCAGCAGCTTATCTTGACGCTCGGCCTGGACCCCTACGACATCGATTCCGCGCTCGATCCGGATGAGATATCGCGGGTGGAGTTTTCGCCCGGCTGCATTTCCCTGATCTGGAAGCAGCCGCGGAACGTAGCGTTCGGTCAACAGTTGCGGTTCGACGTCACTTCGCTTGGGCTTTTTCTGCGCGAAGAGCGGTTGATTATAATTATGGCTGAAGACGCCATTCCATTTTCTGCCAAGGAATTTCAAGGTGTCGGGTCCTGCATGGACGTTGTATTGCGATTACTCCTGCACACCGTACATCACTACCTGGGCCACCTGAAGGTGATCAAACATATCACGGTCGAGTTGAGTTCGAAAGTCAGCGCCTCGATGGAGAATCGCTACTTGCTGCAGATGTTCGCGCTGGGGGAGAGCCTGATCTACTACCTCAACGCCATAGAGGCCAACGGCGCCGTGCTGGCAAAACTGCGGGTGAATGCCGAGCGGCTGGAGGCGCCAAAACAGCAAATTGAATTCCTGCACGACCTCATGGTGGACAACCAACAGTGCGCCAGGCAGGCAAACATATACAGCACTGTCTTGTCCGGGCTCATGGACGCACGGGGCACCATCATAAACAATAATGTGAGTGTGTTGCTGAAGAATCTCACCCTCGTCAGCATAATCTTTCTTCCGCTCATGCTAGTTACCGGCATTGGCGGCATGTCAGAGTTCACCATGATGACGAAAGACATCGACTGGCGAATTTCGTATTCCTTGTTATTAGCGGGCATGGTCTTGCTGGGATGGATCACCTGGATCACACTGGTGCGAATTTTCGACATGAAGATAACGTACAAGAAGACACCGAAGGAAAACCGGATCAGGCTCTTGCAGCGATACGCTGCCAGGCTGGGCGATCGTATTTCCAAAATGAGCAGCGCACCTGGCAGGCACCACGAACAAAATCTGTCTGATGATGGCCACCGTGCTCAATCAGCACCCCGATCTGGACCGCCTGCCGGTTGAGGTTCGCCACCGATCCGGATTCCGGATCAACCGACGGTGAACGTGTTGAAACTAAATCTTGACCTGGATACACTCGCTAAAGGCTAATCCGACCCTTTATGATGCATGAATGAAACGCGCCCCGACGCTGACCGTCTGCTGGCCGAGCTTCGCCGCGAGGAAGAGCGGCAGAAGCGCGGCAAGCTCAAAATTTTTTTTGGCGCCTCAGCCGGCGTTGGCAAGACCTACGCGATGCTGGCTGCCGCGCAAGCCGCGAAACGCGATGGTGTGGATGTCATCGTGGGGCTGGTGGAAACGCATGGCCGCAAAGAGACCGAGGCCCTGCTTCAGGGGTTAGACGTACTGCCGCGGCGTGAAATCGAATACCGCGGCCGCGCGCTCCAGGAATTCGATCTGGATGCCGCGCTCGCGCGCCGCCCGGCTTTGATTCTGGTTGATGAGCTCGCGCACTCGAATGTGCCCGGTTCGCGCCACCCCCGCCGCTGGAACGACATCGAAGAATTGCTGGCCGCGGGCATCAATGTTTACAGCACCCTTAACGTCCAGCACATCGAAAGTCTGAATGATGTTGTGGGCAGCATTACCAATATCCGCGTTTCCGAAACGGTGCCTGATACGGTTTTCGACGAGGCCGATGAGGTTGTCCTCGTTGACCTGCCCGCGGATGAGCTGCTTCAGCGACTGAAAGAGGGCAAGGTCTATCTGCCGCAGCAGGCCGAGCGCGCACTGGAGAATTTCTTCCGCAAAGGCCATTTGATCGCACTGCGCGAGTTGGCGCTGCGCAGGACCGCGGACCGCATTGACGAAGACGTTCGCGCTTACCGCAGCCGGGAGGATATCCAGCGCGTATGGCCGACACGCGATACTCTGGTGGCCGGTATCGGGCCGGAGATCGGCGCCGAGCAGGTTGTGCGCGCTACAGCGCGAATGGCCGATCGTATGGGTGCGAACTGGCACGGGGTCTTTGTGGAGACCCCGTCACTGCAGCGGTTGCCGGAAGGGAAGCGGCAAAGGATACTCAGGGTTCTGCAACTGGCGCAGGAACTCGGCGCGCAGACAGCAACAATTCCCGGCAGCAGCGTCGCAGACGCGTTGGTGGATTACGCGCGCAAGCATAATGCCACCAGGATCGTCATCGGTCGCGGAGACCCCACTTGGTTCTGGAGTTGGGGACAATCCATCGAGCAGCGCGTTGCGAGGCTGGCAACTGATATTGACCTGGTTCAAATTGCACGAGAAGCATCGACTGAGCTACCCGGCGCCCGCAATCGGAACCGAGTACGCGATGAAGAAGAGCAAGATCGGTACATGCAACCCCTGCGTTATGTGTGGGCTGTCGCTTGCTGCGGCGTAGCGACTGCATTGGCTTCACTGCTGCTTCCTTACTTCGATCTCGCAAATATCGCCATGCTTTTCGTGCTGGCAGTGGTGCTCATCGGGTTCTGGTTCGGACGCGGACCGGCTGCCTTAGCCGCGTTTGTGAGCGTGGCTGCATTCGATTTCTTTTTTGTCCCGCCGCGATTTTCCTTTGCTGTGCACGATGTTCAGTACGGCCTGACATTTGCGGTCATGCTGATCGTCGGTTTGATCACCGGCCAGTTAACGGCGCGTTTCCGCTACCAGGCACAGGTGGCGGAACATCGCGAAAGCCGGGCGCATTCGCTGTACGAGATGGCGCGAGAGCTTTCGGCTGCTCTTACCATGGAGCAGGTGGTCGAAATCAGCGACCGCTTCGTGGAGCGAAGTTTTCTGGCCAAGGTCGCCATCGTGCTTGCCGATGCAGAGAATCGACTCGTTGTCGCTGGCGAAAAGGATAAGTGTCCGGCACAGCTCGATCTTGCAATTGCGCAATGGGCCTACGATCACACGCAGGCAGCGGGATTCGGAACCGACACCTTGCCGGCGAGTCCGATACTGTATTTGCCATTGAAGGCACCGATGCGTACCCGTGGCGTGCTCGCCATTGAGCCCTCTGTTCCGCGCTGGCTGCTAGTTCCGGAGCAGCGGCGTCAGCTGGATACCTTTTGCACCTTAATCGCTATTGCCATCGAGCGCGTGCACTATGTCGAGGTGGCGCGCGATGCGCTCATTAAAATGGAATCCGAACGGCTGCGCAATTCATTATTGTCGGCCTTGTCACATGATTTGCGCACGCCGCTGACCGCGTTGATTGGGTTGGCTGACGCGCTGACCGTTTCGCAGCCGCAATTGTCCCCCAATCAAGCGGAAACTGCGGCGGCTATCCGCGAAGAGTCAAGTCGGCTGAGTACACTGGTGCATAACCTGCTGGATATGGCGCGGCTGCAGGCGGGTGAAGTCCATTTCCACCTTGAATGGCAGCACGTCGAGGAAGTGATCGGCAGCGCATTGCGCGCAACGAATCTGGGCCGCCGCAAAATTATTACTTCAGTTCCGCACGATTTGCCGCTGGTCCAGTTTGATGCGGTTTTGATTGAGCGCGTGTTGTGCAATCTTTTGGAAAACGCCGCCAAGTACACTCCTGAAGATACGACAGTGCAAATTAGCGCCCGGGTCGGCGATGGAAGCCTTGAGGTATCGGTGGCGGATAACGGACCGGGTATTCCCCCGGGCAAGGAAACAGAAATCTTCGAAAAATTCATGCGCGGTTCGACTGAATCGGTGATACCGGGTGTCGGCCTGGGGCTTGCAATTTGCCGCAGCATCGTGGAAGCGCATGGCGGAAAAATATGGGTGGAACGGGGGCCGGAAGGCGGCGCACGCTTCATTTTCACCCTGCCTGTGACGACTCCGCCCGCGGTTGGTGCCGAGGTCGGGACGGGACCGTGAATGAACCCGTTATTCTGGTGGTGGAAGATGAACCGCAGATCCGGCGCTTCGTTCGCGCCGCTCTGGAGGCGGAGGGCTGCCAGGTCCACGAGGCCGAAAACGGCAAAAGGGGCCTTATTGAAGCCGGGACGCGAAAGCCTGATCTGATGATTATTGACCTCGGTCTGCCTGATATGGACGGGGCCGACGTGATTCGAGAGATCCGCTCATGGAGCGAGCTGCCGATCATTGTACTTTCGGCGCGAACACGAGAACAGGAAAAAATCAGCGCACTGGATTCGGGTGCTGATGATTATCTGACAAAACCTTTTGGAGTCGGCGAGCTAAAGGCGCGAATTCGGGCGGCTTTGCGCCGGCGCGCGGCCGATGCCGCCGGCGACGAAACGCACGAATTCCGCTTCGGCGAGATCAAGGTCGACTTTTTAAACCGGCGGGTCTATCGGCAGGAACGGGAGATTCATCTGACGTCAATTGAGTATCGTTTGCTGACTGTGTTGATCCGCAATGCCGGCAAGGTGCTTACGCATCGTTACCTGCTGAAGGAAGTCTGGGGTCCCTTGCAGGTCGAGAGCAACCATTACTTGCGCACCTACATGGCTCATCTGAGGCAGAAGCTGGAACTCGACCCGGCGCAGCCGCAACATCTCATCACCGAAACCGGTGTTGGTTATCGGCTCGTTGAATGACGACCGACCGCAGATCACCGTTTGCTTTCGGGAGTGGGGATAGCAGGGATGGTGGCCAAAGCTGGTGGGTCAAACTGGCAATAGCTACCGTGCGAGCCGCGTGCTTCAATTATCCGAAATTGCGCGAGTAAATTATCTGTGGTATAGCTCTAGTCATTTTGTAAATCTTAGTTATTGATATAGATCAAGAAATCTCGCGCATAAAACGTTTATAAGCAAATTGGGTAAAATGGATTATAAAGTTTGTTTACACTAGAGGAGAATTTTCATGCCAACGGCAACAGAAACTGCACGAAAGAAATTGGTTGACGACTTCAAGGCGTTGACTACTGATACTGAAGAGTTATTGCGCGCAACTGCAAACCAGACCGGCGAACGCGCGACCGCAGCGCGGGCGCGCGTGGAAGAGCGCCTGCGCAATGCAAAAGCGGCAATGGATGAGTTGCGCGAAGATGTTCTGGAGCGCAGCCGTGTGGCGGCCGAGGCCGCTGATCGCACAGTGCGCGAGCACCCGTGGGAATCGGTAGTGGTTGCGGCGGGAATTGGTTTCCTGCTTGGCATGCTAACGGCGCGTCGCTGATCAACATGTCGGAATCTGATCCAGGTACGCGCACAGCCGGGTTGTTGGATTCGCTGCGGCGCTTGTTGTCGACATTGATTGAGGTCGTGCAAACGCGGGTCGAGCTTTTGGTAACCGAGCTCGAAGAGCAAAAGCTGCGGGCGGTACAGCTCGCGACATTGTTTATTCTTGCTTCGTTTTTCTTCGGCTTGGCCATAATCTTTGGCACCTTGGCCGTGGTCATGGTGTATTGGGATCGAAATCCGGTTGCGGTTTTGAGCGGTTTCGCAGCACTGTACCTTGCACTCGCGATCATTATTGGGCTCATTTGGCGTGCGCGTGCAAAAGCGCGGCCGCACTTTCTGTCTGCTACGCTAACGGAGCTTTCGCGCGACCGTGAGGGGCTGACGCCGCCATGAATAGAAAATTTGCTGCAGTTGTCCAAAAGCGCCAGGCGCTGGTCGCGCGCGCGGCTGGGCAACGCGCTGAACTCGAAGTTTTGCTAGAGCGCTGGCGCGGGCCGCTCGCGGTAGTGGACGGAGCTTACCGCTTGGGACAGGCGCTGCGGCAGCACCCAGCGATCTCTGCCGTCGTGCTAGCATCGCTGGTACGCAGACAGCGGTTCCGTGTGTTGCGGTGGGGCGGGGCTCTTCTTACTTTGTGGCAGATATACCACGCGTATCGCGAGCAATGGCCGCGACGCCCCGAACGCTGATCGACCTGCGCACATCAGCGCATTGACGAAATTCTGCGCCTTGGTGATGCTCCTATTGTTACCAGCGATGTTATCCAAAGATGGTGGTTGATACTGGGATCGAACCCGTAATCCAAGCTGTGTGCATGGTGTTTTTTGCTGCGCGGTTCGTCAAAGCAGTAACTTACAGCTGCTGCCCCGTGTTTATATGACTGAACCTGTCAGATGATTGTGGCAGGAGATGTTTCAAACCCACTGTACGGGGACCGCTACGCCGCTTCTTGAAATACCTTCGTTTCGGTTGCTGCAACCTGTGCCGATCGGATTAACGGAGTCCGGCTTGCCAGCGAGGCATTAACCAATCGCAACGCCGTCAGCCCAATCTAAAAAAATCTGCGCTGTCTAGAAAAGCCCGCCACGGCTTTTTAATCAGAAATGCATGGAAGTGCAGGCGAGGCCGCAAACAGCAGCGTCATCTCAAGTGCGATGATTACTTCTCATGGTTGTGCCGAGGGCCATTTGTGCAATGGCCAATACCTGTAGCGCCACAATAGACGCATCTGTCCTTTCCGGTTCCGTGCTTGTGAACCTTGAACGGACCCAAAGAGCAATAGCCAAAATCACTGGATCCGCAGAAGACACAATGCGAATCGTCATCATTGTGCTCGTGGACTTCGTATGGGCCGACGCTGCAGTAACCGTAGAACGAAGAACCGCAAAACTTACATGTGCCCGGCATTTATCTGCTCCGAAGAACGTAAAATTTAGGACGCAATTTCTTTTTTCGCTTCCCAATCCCGCAGGGCGTTTTGTTTGCAGTTCGAATTTCCTGCCCGACTATTGGGTTTACGGAACGAGCAATTCATAGTTACTTTAGATCTAGGCCAGCTCCAGATAAATTAAAAAAAGCATGCATAAAGCGCGCGCGGAGTTCGATGCTTCTACGCAGCCCTTACCGGAAAAGGCATCCTGACTTCATTTCCTTTTTCTTCCAATGAAATTCCGCGAGCTCGCTATATTTTCACGAAAATAAATAATCATTCGTGGTGAGGGGTCACCCTAATTTACTGCCACATATTTTGTCCTGTCAATTGATTCATCTTTGCAAGGATTTTGTAAGCTGAGTGTCAGGCTGTTGCAAGCTCGTTGCCATACAATGCGCACCAGACAAACCCACGAAATGTAAGCTGATGACGTGAAAAAAAGGTTTCGCTGATCAATTAGCGCGTTCACTTTTTGGCGAGAAGTTGCCGCGATTGGGAGGATGCACGGATAAATTTCAGTTTCTGATACTGCGGCCGAAGCGTGATCAAGGTCGAAACACGTTTCGGACCAATCTTCCCTGTCGTTCCAAGAAGTGAGATCTTCGAATTTACTGGATTAGTTGATGTCCAGGCAGAATGGCTGAGCGGGGCGAGATATTTGCAAAGACAGCTCAACAGTTTAATTGAGGGAGTACCCTATGTTGCGAAGAGAGAGTGGCTTTACCCTGATTGAGATGGCCATTGTGCTGGTCATTATCGGCCTGCTTTTGGGCGGCGTGCTAAAAGGTCAGGAGTTGATTACCAGCGCCCGGGTGAGAAACCTCATTTCCCAGCAAGATGGAATCAAGGCCGCTTTCTTCGGTTTCCAGGACCGCTACCGCGCCCTCCCAGGCGATTACCCTGGTGCGCTGGCGGCTGCCAATATCCCCAACGTCGCGGCGACCTTGGGCGGCAACGGCGACGGACAAATACTCAATACCGCCGGCGCCAACGAACAGACCATAGCCTGGGTGCATATGTCGCACGCGGGTTTCCTGACCGGTAGCTACAATATGGCGACCGCGACCGATGCCGTCGCCCAAGCCAATACGCCGAACAACCCCTACAACGCGTACCTGCAAATCATCTACGACAACAATTACGATGTGCAAGTCGGCGACCCAGCGGCTACCGCGCGACACAACTTAAAGACCGGAAACCAGATCCCTGTGGAGATTCTCACCGAAGTAGACCGTAAGATTGACGATGCCAATCCAGGGCGCGGCGCCTTCCGCTCCAGCGAGTATGTCGGCGCAGGCACTGCACCGACTGTTGCGACCTGCGCCGACCTGACCAACGGCGTCTGGCTCACCACCAGCGGCCAAACCAACTGCGGCGCCGCGAGCCTCTTCTAAGAACATCAGCCAATTTTCGAAAAGTGCGGCAATCAGTGTGAGTTCAAGCGCGCGAGTCCGGTTCAGCGGCGTCAAAAGGCGCTGCATGCAAAGATCTGCGTCCATGCGCTCTTGGTGATTGAACGGTCGGCGACGCTCCAAAATGCCTAATGTCTCGCCGCAGCCGTTCACTTGCGCCATGCGTGCCGTGCCTCGGAAAACGCAGGTACTCATTGTATTTGGCGCAGTGCTCATCGTCGCCTCTGTAGTCAGTGTCCTTTGGTATGTGAACTATTTCGCTTCGGCAGCTTCGCATCCGGACGGCGCACCGAATTTAAAAATGATAGAGCCGGGGACATTCCGACCCACGAAGACACAGTGGGCTGTTCTAAAGGTGATGCCTGTCCAAACGATGACCTTCCGGACCGAAAGTGTGACGGACGGCAATATTGCCATTAATGACGAAACGACAACGCTCGTCTTCTCACCCTATTCGGGGCGTGTTACTAGAATCATCGCCAAGCAGGGCGATTTCGTCAAAACAGGCGCACCGCTAATGGTGGTAGAGGCATCGGAGTTCGTACAGGCACAGAATGATCTGATCAATACAGTTTCCGCCCTCAATACCGCGCAGTCGCAGGTTACTCTGGCCCGAATCAACGAAAACCGGCAGCACCAGGTCTATCTTGCGAAGGGCGGAGCGCTTAAGGACTGGCAACAGAGCCAGGCTGAACTCACCAGCGCCCAGAGCAATGTGCGTGCCGCAGAGATCGCGGTGGCCGCGGTGCGCAACCGCCTGCGCATCCTCGGCAGGTCCGAGGCGGAGATCAGTGCCTTCGAGAGCGAGCGAAACGCACAGAACATGAACTCGGAGGTTCTTATCCGGGCGCCGGTCACGGGTATTGTGACTCAGCGTCAAGTGGGTCTCGGTCAGTTCATAAATAGTATTGCAAATGGTGGTTCCAACCCGCTCTACTCGATAAGCAATCTCTCCACAGTCTGGCTTATCGCAAACGTGCGTGAAATTGACGCACCGCTGATGCGTGTCGGAGAGCCCGTTGAAGTGCGGGTGCTGGCTTACCCTGGCCGGGTGTTCAAAGCCAGATTAGCTTGGGTTGCGGCCTCGATCGATCCCAATACACACCGGCTACCCGTTCGCGCTGAAGTGGAAAACCCGGACGGCGCGCTCAAGCCGATGATGTTCGCAAGATTCAGCATTATCACCGGGGACAATATCGTTGCACCGGCGGTGCCCCAGAGCGCGATCGTCTACGAAGGCGAAGAGGCCCGCGTTTGGGTGGCGCGTGACGATGGCAGGGTTGCGTCGCGATCGATCCGCGCTGGGCGGGTTCGTGACGGCATGGTCGAGGTCTCCGCTGGTCTCAATGCCGGGGAAAAAGTCGTAACGAGCGGCACTTTGTTCATTGATCGCGCAGCACAAAACGAATAATTATGTGGCGCCTGATGCCGGCGGATTGATCAATTGACACGACCAGGGGACAAACAAAATGAACGGGATTATTGCGTTTGCCCTGAGACAGCGTGTCGTAATGGTATTCCTGCTTTTCTTTCTATTCGGCGCGGGCATTACCAGCTTCACCAAACTCAACATCGAGGCGTATCCCGACCCGGTGCCGCCACTCGTTGACGTCATCACCCAGAGCGGCGGCCAGTCGGCCGAAGAAATCGAGCGCTACATTACGATTCCGATTGAAATCCAAATGGCGGGTATTCCTCACGTCACGGCGATCCGGTCGATTTCGCTTTTCGGCCTATCCGACGTGAAAGTGCAATTTACCTACGATTTCACCTACCAACAGGCAGAACAGTGGGTGATCAATCGCCTCGCACAACTTGCCGAGCTGCCGAATGGCGCGCAGCCGCAAATTTCTCCAGAGAGCCCGATCGGTGAGGTTTACCGTTATCGCGTTATCGGTCCCATCGGATATTCGGTTATGGATCTCAAGACCATACAGGACTGGATCCTTGAGCGCCGTTTCAAGGCCGTGCCTGGGGTAATCGATGTCACCGGTTGGGGCGGCAAGACCAAGACCTACGATGTTACGGTCGATCTCAATAAGCTCATCGAATACGGCATAACTTTTCCGCAGGTACTGCAAGTCCTAAACAACAGCAACATCAACGTCGGAGGCCAAACCGTGAACATTGGGCCGCAGGCGGCAGTAGTGCGCGGCATCGGCCTGATTCACTCGATGGATGACATCCGAAACACCATGCTAATGTCGAACAACGGAACCCCGGTTCTGTTGAGCGACATCGCAAGCGTAACTGTCGGGTATCAGCCGCGTTTGGGCATTGCGGGTCAGGATAATGACAATGACATCGTCGAGGGCATTATCCTTATGCGTCGCGGCCAGCAGAGCCTGCCCACCCTCCGGCGCATCGAGGCCGAGGTGAACAAGATCAACGACTCAGACATCCTGCCGCCCGGTGTTCGGATCGAGCAGATCTATAACCGGAGCGAGTTGATCGATGTCACCACGCGGACGGTGCTTCAAAACATGATTTTCGGAATTTTGCTTATTTTCGTGGTGCAGTGGATATTTCTCGGCAACCTGCGAAGCGCGATCATCGTTGCCGCGACGATTCCTTTCGCCCTGTTCTTCGCCATATGCATCATGGTGGTTCGCGGCGAGTCGGCCAACCTGCTTTCGGTTGGCGCCATTGATTTTGGTCTCATTGTCGATGCAACTGTGATCATGGTTGAAAACATCTTCAGGAATTTTGCCGAAGCGGCGGCGGTGCAGCCATCAGGAAACCCTCTGCTTTCCAGTTCCACTCCCGGCGGTTTGCGTGGCAAGCCTGCCGCGATCGCCAACGCGGCGCTCGAGGTGAACAAGCCAATCTTTTTTTCGGCCGCAATTATCATTGCTGGCTTTGTGCCGCTCTTTACGCTTTCCGGCGTGGAAGGGCACATCTTTGCGCCAATGGCTAAGACCTATGCTTATGCCATCGCCGGTGGACTGATCGCCACTTTCACAGTTTCGCCGGCGTTGAGCGCGCTGTTGCTCCCCGAGCGGGTCAGCGAGACCGAAACGTTCATCGTGCGCGTGTTTCGCCGCCTTTATGCTCCCGTGCTCGAGTTTGCGCTTTCCAATCGCATCGTGACGCTCGGTGCTGCTGGCGTGCTCGTCGTTTTGGCGATTCTCGCCGCCCGCTCGTTGGGCCTCGAGTTCCTTCCCAAACTTGAGGAGGGCAATCTATGGATTCGGGCAACCATGCCGCCGTCAATCTCCCTTGAGGAAGGCAATGATTACGTCGATCGCATGCGGCAGGTCATCAAGGGCTTTCCCGAAGTGGAGACCGTGGTTTCGCAGCACGGACGACCTGACGATGGAACTGATGCGACCGGTTTTTTCAATGCCGAATTCTTCGTGCCACTCAGGCCATTCGAAAAATGGCCCAAAGGAGTCAACAAGGAGAAGCTGACTCGGCAGGTCAACGTGGCATTGCAGGAGCAGTTTCCGGGAGTGGAGTTCAATTTCTCTCAGAACATCGAGGACAACGTCGAAGAGGCAGCTTCAGGAGTCAAGGGTCAAAACTCGGTCAAGCTGATAGGCAATAACCTCGAAACGCTGGAAAAAACCGCGGCGAAGATCAGAGACGTCATGCGAACAGTGCCCGGCATCACCGATCTCGCCGTGTTCAATTCGCTCGGCCAACCAACTGTGAGGATAGATATTGACCGTGCGCGCGCCGCTCGTTACGGTCTGGTGCCGGGCGACATAAATTCGACCGTTCAGGCGGCGATCGGCGGTCAGGCCGCTGGCAACCTCTATGAAGAGGGCAGTGACCGTAACTTCCCGATGAAAGTCCGTCTCGCCCCGAAGTACCGTCAGAGCCTAAATGCGATCCGCCGCATCACCATCGGCGCACAAGATCCTCGCAGCAACGGCGTCATCCAGATCCCACTGGCCGACGTCGCTAATGTAAATCTGGTCTCGGGCGCCTCTTTTATCTACCGCTCGCAGCACGAGCGCTATATCCCGATCAAGTTCAGCGTGCGCGGGCGGGATCTGGGGAGCACCGTTCTAGAGGCGCAGCGCAAAGTGGCGGAGCAGGTACCAATCCCGGGCGGCTACCGCTTGGAATGGGTGGGCGAGTTCGGCGAGTTACAAGACGCAATTGCGCGCTTGAACGTCATGGTACCGCTTAGCATCGCCCTCATTGCCGTACTTTTGTTCATCAACTTCTCATCGCTGATTGATACTCTCCTGGCGGCGAGCGTCATTCCGATGGCGCTGATCGGCGGGATATTTGCGCTCTATGTCACCGGCACGCCGTTTAGCGTGTCGGCTGCGATCGGGTTCATTGCGCTATTCGGCATTGCCGTAATGGATGGGATTATCGTCCTCTCTTACTACAATAAGATGATCCTCCGCGGCCTTGACCGTTCCACTGCCATCAGGCGCACATGTCAGACGCAAATGCGCCCGGTAATGATGACCTGCATTGCCGCGGGCGTTGGACTTTTGCCTGCAGCGGTTTCTACGGGCATTGGTTCACAGGTGCAAAAGCCGCTCGCGCGCGTTGTCGTGGGCGGAATGCTGCTTGCTCCGATACTTATTCTAATTCTACTGCCCATGTTAATCGTATTGTTCTCGCGCTGGGCGAGGGTAAACGAAGGGCAACCGCAATCCAGACCGGCTGGCTGAGCAACGATGCAAACAACCGTCGAATTCGACATGCACACTGCTGCTCTGCGCGCGTCGCGGAGCGCGGGCCAAATCGCGCGCAGGCGCCTGCACGCCGCATGCGCCGGGCATTACTTTGGTTTCTCAGCCGCAATCCTTCTCGCGGCTTGCACCGTGGGCCCGGATTTTCATCGTCCCGCGGCTCCAGCCGTCAATGGCTACACGCGCAAGCCTCTCCCCGCGCAAACAGTATCGGCGGGTGTCTCGGGAGGAGCGGCGCAAAGCTTCGTACAAGGCCTGGACATCCCGGGACAATGGTGGAAGCTGTTCCATTCGGAGCCGCTCAATGCCCTGATCGATCAGGCACTCAAGGCCAATCCCGACGTGCAGGCGGCGCAGGCAGCGTTGCGTGTGGCAATGGAAAACGTTTATGCGCAGAAGGGTGCTTTTTATCCAACTATCGAAGCCAGCTTCTCGCCGAGCCGCCAGAAAAACGCTGTTGGCACCCTCGCCCCAACGTTATCTTCTGGCATTCCGATCTTCAATCTTTATACGACTCAGGTGAGCGTGTCGTATGTGCTCGATGTGTTCGGAGCAAATCGGCGGCAAGTGGAGACACTGGAAGCACTGGCGGAGTTTCAACGGTTCCAGCTCGAGGCGACCTATCTGACCCTCACGTCGAACGTGGTTGCTGCCGCGGTCCAAGAGGCTTCCTTGCGCGGGCAGATCGCGGCGACTCAGGAAGTTATTAAAATTGAGAGCGAGCAGCTCAATTTGATTCGACATCTATACGAGTTGGGTGCGGTAGCACAGGCGAACGTAGTCGCGCAGCAAGCGGCACTTGCGCAGACGCAGGCGACGATGCCGCCGTTGCAGAAACAATTGGCGCAACAGCGCAGCCTTTTAACAGCTCTCCTGGGTCGTTTTCCCAATGAGGAGCCCGCTGAAAAGTTTGAGCTTTCGACGCTGCAACTTCCGCAAGAACTGCCGGTTAGCCTGCCTTCCAAGCTTGTGGAGCAACGTCCGGACGTGCGTTCAGCCGAAGCGCAATTACACGCAGCCAGCGCCCAGGTCGGGGTCGCAATCGCAAATAGGTTGCCGCAGTTCACTCTCAGCGCCAGTATCGGCAGCGTCGCGACACAGATGGGTCAATTATTCGCCGCCGGTAACAACTTTTGGAGCGCAGCCGGCAACTTGACGCAGCCGATCTTTGCGGGCGGTACACTGCTGCACAAAAAGCGCGCCGCCGAGGCTGCCTACGATCAGACAGCGGCGCAGTATCGCAGCACCGTAATCACTGCTTTCCAGAACGTGGCTGATGCGCTGCATGCGCTGCAAAACGACGCCAATGATCTCAAAGCGGCGTCGGCCAGCGAGCGTGCCACCGCTGAGAACCTCGCGATCGTGCGCCGCCAGTTGCAGCTCGGTGATATCAGTTACTTATCGCTACTCAACGCGGAGCGGAGCTATCAGCAAGCGATGATCGTTCTCGTGCAGGCGCGCGCGGGCCGTTATGCCGACACGGTGGCGCTGTTCCAGGCGCTGGGTGGCGGCTGGTGGAACCGCTCGGATATACCCAGCAATTAGCCGCATCCAAAGTTTCTGGCAGGTACCGGTGCTACACTGCGTAGTTGCGGCCAAGTCTCACAAACTAATATATGTATGCGCCGACAATTAAACTTTAAATTTGTTAAATTAAGCGCGCTTAAAGCCATGATGCCTGTCGCATTGCGACATAGGGCCGGTAACACATGAGAATTCTAGTAGTCGAGGATGACGGCGTACTCGCGGACGGCTTGGTTCGCTCTTTGCAGCAGGCGGGCTATGCAGTAGATTGGGCAGAATCGGGTACCAACGCGAATGCGGCACTTGCGCAGGAAAGCTATTACCTCCTTATACTTGATATCGGACTTCCAGGAATGGACGGGTTCGAGATATTGCGAAGATTACGACGGCGCCCGAGATATCTTCCTGTGCTTATCCTCACCGCGCGTGATTCGGTCGAAGACCGTGTACGCGGACTCGATCTTGGCGCAGACGATTATCTTGTTAAGCCGTTCTCGCTACCGGAGCTCAAGGCACGCGTGCGCGCGATATTGCGTCGCGGTCAGCCAACTACCAACTCCCAGATGGTTTATGGCACCTTGGTTCTTGATACTAACGCGCGAAGAGCATGGCTCGACGGAAAACCGCTTGATTTGACTCTACGCGAGTGGGGAGTTTTGGAGTATTTGCTTCTCAATACCGGGAAGGTACTCAATAAAGAGCAGATCATTGAAGCGCTCTGCAACTGGGGAGAGGAGCTCAGTCCAAACGCGGTAGAGGTATATATTTCGCGCCTTCGCGATAAGCTCGAACGCGCAGGGATCAAGATTCGGACCTTGCGCGGCTTCGGTTATCTTTTGGAAGAACCCGAAGATGAAAAAAGATAGCTTACGATACCTTCTGCTTAGCTCGCTGCTCTTCCCTCTGGTGGCGTTGCTCGTGATAGGCGTAATTGGGGACTATTTTACCGCTTTGCAGCCGGCGGTCGCCGCCTATGACGAAAACCTGCTCTCTACCGCACTGGCGCTCGCCAACAATGCGAAATTTGCGCATGGCGAGATAACTCTCGATCTGCCACCGGCGGCGGATCAAGTCCTGCGAACGGACAAATATGACCGGATTTACTATTCTGTGCGCGGTCCGCGCCAAGAGTTGCTTGCTGGCAACAAAGAACTTCGATTGCCAGCCTTGGCGATGATCCCTAATGAAGCAGTCTATTACGATGGCGATATTCAGGGTGAGCCGGTGCGCGTTGCGGCGCTCCGCGTGTCCAAGGGCGGCTCCGATTTATTTGTACAGGTCGCCGAAACGAAAATCAAGCGCAAACGTTTAATCAGCAAGATACTGATTACGATGGTTTTACCGGAAGTGTTCTTTTCTGCGGCGGCGATCGCCTTAGTCTGGTTCGGTATTAAACGTGGCCTAGCGCCTCTTGAACGCTTGCGCGCAGAGATCTCATCTCGTGCACATAACGACCTAAGGCCCGTGGCCATGGACAATGCGCCACTCGAGGTCAAACCGCTGGTACAGGATATTAATAGCCTGATCTGGCGAATCAGCAATTTGTTGAATACACAAAAACGGTTTTTTTCCAATGCGGCACATCAGCTGCGAACGCCATTAGCTGGTTTACAAGTTCAGGTCGAACTTGCAATCGCGCAGGCGGGTTCCACGGAATGGAAGCACACTTTTAAACAAATTCAAATGGCGACAATGCGCATCACGCACCTCGTCAACCAATTGTTAGTCCTTGCGCGCGCTGAGCCTGGGGACCATCCTCCCGAATCGCTAAAGCCAACCGACTTGCGCGATATTGCCAGTACAGCCGCGATGGAATTTAAAACACAAGCGTTTGCGAAGGACATCGATTTAGGCTTTGAGCTTGAACCAGCCTGTGTGCTTGGCGAACCTTCCCTTCTTTATGAATTGCTGTCAAATTTGATCGATAACGCGATTCGATACACGCCCCCCAATGGATATGTAACGGTTCGGTGTGGAGCAAGAGGCAATGAGGCGTTTCTAACAGTAAATGATAATGGTCCCGGTATTCCATCGGCAGAACGTGAAAACGTATTCGAGCGCTTCCGTCGGCTCGACGGTACCCCGGGGGAGGGTTGCGGGTTGGGCCTCGCCATTGTGAAGGAAATCGCGCATAGGCACGGCGCCTCGGTCAGCCTTACAACACCTTCGACCGGGGACGGAACAGAAGTTTCTGTACACTTCGAGCGCTTAGCAACGGAAACAAATCGTGACGGGCTTAGGAGTAGTCGCGGCGAAGCTGCTGAATTCGATGCTACAAGAGAAACTAAGCGACGATTCGAGCAAGATTGATGTGATGGGTTCGACGCGTACAATGGATTGAAGCTGGACTCAGTGGAGCGGCTAAAAGCATCATAGTGCGGAAGACGGCTCCGTCCAGTTGGTGTAGTGCCTCAAGAATTATGTGTGGGGCTTGAAGAGGTAATCCCGGTTCAGCGGCGCGCCGGTTGTCTTTAGCCACTACTACAGGCCGCCCAAATATGTTCCTGCCTCCGTTCCGAATTTGGGGGTGGCGCAGATAGGAACCTAGTCGTGTATCAGATAGGAGGACGCTTCATTAGCTGCTTGAGTTTGGTGGTGGGTGATACTGGGATCGAACCAGTGACCCCTGCCGTGTGAAGGCAATTTATATCGTTTCTGTAGTTCCCGTAAGTACCAAGTCCCCTATATCACGTAGGGAAAATTGTTCTTGTGCGTCCCCGTGAGTTCCAGTATGATCGTCCGTATAAAGTCCGTATACGGAGGCGACTATGACCGACAAGCCGAAGAAACCCGCCAAGATCGACACGCCCACGGGGCGCAGCCGCCTTACTCCACGGCGCGAGCCGTACTGGCACAAGCTGCAAAAGGGCGGTTATCTAGGTTACCGCAGAACGGATGAGGGCGGTACTTGGATTGCGCGTTGGCGAAATGAGGAAGGCAAGGAACGATACCGGGCCTTAAACTTGTTGCCAACGGAGCCTGCAAAGGAATTTGACGACGCACAACAGGCGGCGCGGGCATGGTTCAAAGAGCAGCAGGCGGGCATCGTGGGTCGGTGGACGGTCAAGCAAGCCGCTGACGCCTACATTGAAACCCTGCGGCTGAAAAATGGCGAGAGCGCAGCCAGAGACGCCGAGGGGCGTATTAACCGCTGCATTACTCCGAAGCTAGGCAAACGACCACTGGATCGCCTGACTACTGGCGAGATCGAAGGGTGGCGCAATAGTCTTGTTCCGCGCAGCGAGGACGCCGAGCAAACGCGGAAATCCAAGGACTCCGTAAACAGGAACCTGACAACTCTAAAGGCTTTGCTTAACAAGGCGTGGAAATCAGGCCGCGTAATGTCCAACGATCCTTGGAAAAAAGTTGAGGCATTTGAGGACACGCGCAATGCCCGGAAGGTATTTCTTGCCCCGGAGCAGCGGAAACGATTGCTGCAGCACTGCGTGGGGGCGTTTAGGGACTTGGTAGAGGCCGCATTGCTTACCGGGGCGCGATATGGTGAGTTGCGCTCATTGCTGGCGGGCGACTACGACAAGTCGCGGCGCATTCTCAGCATCCGCGATGGCAAAACAGGGCCGCGAGAGGTTCCGGTGTCCGATGCTGCTGCCGTGTTATTAGCACGACTCAAAGCCCGTAAGTTGCCGACAGCGTTCTTGCTCACACGCGACGATGGCAAACCTTGGGAGCATTCGGACCAGGATGAACTCATGCGA
>DATIXX010000054.1 GCA_035518095.1 Burkholderiales bacterium
CTTGTGCGAGCAGCGCGGTGTACACGGATCAAGTTAGGCTAAGACTTGGGGAAAGAAGGCATACTCGCCATGAATCACATGATCTCTTCCGTGTACTTGCCGCTGCTCCCGCACCCCAGGCTTCGCCGACCGTGTCGCAGCTGCTACCCCTCAGGGGCAGCGAACCGGGGTTGAGTTCTTTTTGGTCACTTTTTATCGGCGATGCAAGAAAAAGTAACCAGCTGCCGGTCTGCCACCGGCGAATTCGGATTTTTTCCATCAGCCCTTCCTTTCACCGCTTGCTTGACGGGCTGGCGTGCGGCTAAGGAATGCCGGCCTCCATGCTCATTGTTTCCGAAATACTGTAATGGGCTGCCAAGAGGCCGCCCCAGGTAAACGACACTCCCAGAACTTCCATCCATTGACTGCATTTCGGGTAATTGAAACTGCCGCTGCAGACGGCGTATCGAACTTCTTACCGTTGATTACAAGTGCTCTGCCCTCAACGCGACCAAGGTAGGTTTGGCCTTTGTAGTTGGCCCGGAACTCGGTTCCAACGGGGAATCTAACGCCCTTAGTGAACCAATCGTCTTTGTTGACAGCGGTAGCGTCATTCTTCTTTACGAATTGCCCTTTTCCTTCCAAACCGAGTAGCTTTCGTAGAACATCATTCTCCGTGACATTTTCGGAAGGACGGCGCATCGTTAGAGCCTTGAATACGTCAAAATCGACTTCAATAGTTCTCATGATTTACTCCTAAAGCAACATGCTTGACAGTACTATAGCACTATAGTACTACAGATGCAAATACCACAGAATGTTCGTTCAGACCGCCTTGAAGTTGCTTCGGAAAGTACTATAATGTTAAATATAGTTAACGTTACAGGATCGAACCATGCATTTACAGCAGCTTGGTTACGAAATTCGCAAGGCCCGGTTAGCACGCGGATTAACCCAAGCGCAGTTGGCTAAGGCTGCGGGGTTGTCCCGTACGACGCTGAACCAGCTTGAGAACGGCCTGTTCCCGGATCTCGGCGTGAAAAAAGTTCAATCAATTCTAGCGAAGATCGGAATGGAATTATCGGTCCAAGAGATACCAAAACCACTTCCTGTGAACTTCATCAGAATGGCATGCACTACTGCCAATGTAAGCTTTAAGGAGACGCTAACTGAGGAAGAACTCATCCGTGCGCTGCTTACTGGGAAAATTCCTACAAGCAAGAGGCCACATATTAGAGCGCTATTAGACGAAGCAACCCCATTCCTTGTCAAAGGACTTGTCAATGAAGTAACTAAATGGACAAAGCCTGGAAGAGTTGAGAAAAACCTGGCGAAAATAGCCAGCGAAGTCGGTTCGTCGAAAAGGATTAGCGATTGGCTGAAGAACGGCTGAACATCTGGGAATCACTGTTTCAGCGAGCGCTGGTTATCATTGATTCCGTCAGCGAATCCGGGACTGTCTTAGAGGATTGGAGCTTTGGTGGTGGAACTGTGCTCATGCGACGATATCGCCATCGCTTGAGTAAGGATATCGACATATTTATATCTGATCCACAGTTTCTAACAAATCTAACCCCACGACTTAATTCGACTACAGAATCGCTCACGTCGCATTACATCGAGCAAGCTGGCTTCCTCAAGCTTTCGTTCCCAGAAGGAGAAATTGACTTTGTTGCATCGGGCCCATTAACTGCAGATCCTACTATCGTCGAGACGATATTCGGTCGCGAAATCCAAGTGGAGACATCCACCGAAATCATAGCCAAAAAGGTCTGGCATCGAGGTATCCAGTTTACGGCGCGCGATATATTCGATCTTTCGCTAGTGATTGAGAAAGAGCCGGGAGCCCTTTGGAAGGTCAAGCCAATCCTCCGTGATCGCCGAGATATTATTCTCGGGCGAATCGCTGAGAATGCAGCTAATTTGCGAGAGGAGTTCGCCGCACTAGAGATTATCGAGTATCGTCGGAGCTTTGATGAATGCGTAGAAGTAGTTAGGAAGACGCTACTTGAAAATGATAGTAACTAGCGCACCAGAAAAGCGGTCGCAACGGTAGGGTCAGCTCTTGGGCCGTAATTTTCCCATGGCTGATTCAATAGCTCGTTCATCGTGAACATTCAAAAATCAAGACCTGTTGCTTCTTGATTGTTTGGAACCCCCTGTGAGCTGCCGAGCAGGGCAGCGCAAGGCACCCCGAAGGGGCGGCGAACCGGGTGCGCATTCTTTTTGGTGACTTTTTCTTGGCGAAACAAGAAAAAGTAACCAGCTGCCGCTCTGCCACCGGCGAATTCAGATTTTTTCTGTTGCCCTACTGCAATCGCTGAAGGTGAACAAATTCTGCAAAAGACATAATGCTTCCGTTTTCAACTTCTTCTTCACCTCATGCCTCGACACTTGCGCACCGGCATCGCGCGGAAGTTGCGCGTGGAAAAAAGCGACTACACCGTCCGGCCGGTGCTGAATGATTTATAATTGACTGCTCGCCATACGCGATTCACAAAAGCACGCCACATTGCGCTTTTCCACAGACTCAAAGCGCTCAGTCGGGATTAATGATGACAGCGAAAATTATTGACGGAAACGCCATCGCCAAAGAAGTCCGGGCACAATGGAAAGAGCGGGCCGAGCGCCTCAAGGCAAAAGGCGTGGTACCCGGCCTCGCCGTCATCATCGTCGGCAACGACCCTGCTTCCCAGGTCTACGTGCGAAACAAGGTAAGGGCCTGTGCTGAGGCGGGCATTTATTCGGAAAAAATCGAGCTTCCCGCCAACGTCAGCGAAGCCGCTCTGCTTAAAAAAATCGAAGAGCTCAACGCGAAGCCGGCAATTCACGGCATCCTGGTGCAGTTGCCGCTGCCCAAACATATTGACAATAACAAGGTGCTGGACACCATTTCGATGGAAAAGGATGTGGACGGGTTCCACCTTTACAACCTGGGTGCGCTGGTCGCGGGCGAGTCGGTTTTTCCGCCGTGTACCCCTTATGGCATCCAGTGCCTGCTCGAGTATCTCAACATCCCCATCGCGGGACAAAACGCCGTTGTGGTGGGCCGCAGCAATATCGTGGGCAAACCCATGGCGCTGATGCTGCTGCAGAAGGACGCGACGGTGAGCATCTGCACCTCCAAGACGCGCGACCTTGCGCAATACACCATCCTCGCCGATATCCTGGTGGTCGCCACCGGCAAGCCGGGAATGATCACCGCCCCCATGGTCAAGCGCGGCGCGGTGGTGATCGACGTCGGGATCAATCGGCAGGACGACGGCAGACTGGTTGGCGATGTGGACTTCGAAAGCGTCAAGGAACGCGCGGGCTATATCACGCCTGTGCCCGGAGGAGTCGGCCCCATGACCATTACCATGCTGGTCGCCAACACGGTGCAGTCCGCTGAGCGTTTCGCCGCGAAGGGCAAGGCGCAAGCAGCCTGACCTCTAGCACCCCGGTTCGTGCTGCAAGCTACCGACCTGAGCAGATCAACCAACAGAGGAAAAGGATCGGGTTCAATTTCCGAGCAACGACTGGCGATCATTGCTCTCCGGAGTGCCGGCCGCGCGGTTGCTCATTTCACCCGGAAGATACCTCTGACAAGCCGGACCTGACCCTCTTCAAGACTACGCCGCGCGTTTCCGGCCTTTTGCGCGAGATTGTCGACAAACACCGCCAAGGTCAGTTGTCCCGGCGCGGCGGACGTGGCGTTTGCGATAGTCCTTCTCAAATGAGCATCGCTGGTATCCTCCAGGAGTTCAGCAATGAATCCGGTCTCGCCAAGAATCGATCGCATCTCTTCGGTGGAGACAAGGAAGTTATCGGCAGGGTCGGTGGCCCAGGGAAGGGGAAAGTAGGACGTCGCCACTTTTCCCGCGGCCATCTCCTGGAAGGCGAACCGGCCGCCCGGCCTGAGGACCCGGTAAACCTCCGTGTAGAGCTTCCGCTTGTCCGCGATGTTCATGCCGACGTTTTGCATCCAGACGACATCAAACAAATCGTCGGGGAAGGGCATGTCGAGAGCGCTGCCCTTGTGCACTTGGATTCGGTCGTCAAGACCGGTCAGCCGATTCAGCAGTACCGCGCCGGCGCAGTAATCGGGCGATAATTCGAGGCAGTCGACGCGGCAGCCGAGCGCGGAAGCGAGCAGCCGGGCGGGCCCGGCCAGCCCAGCTCCAATATCGAGAACGCGATCTTCGGCCCGAATCTGCGCCAGCTCCAGCAACTCGAGTGAAGCGCGAAGTCCGCCCGTGTGGAAATGATCAAGCGCCCCCAGTTCCTCGGGCGACAGGCGTTGCTCGGGATTCAATCCGGCCGCGCGAAGGGCCGCCAGGATTCGCGCCTCGATGTCGCGGGCCGAATAGTGTGCTTCCAGACCAGCCATAAACGACAACTCCTCAAAATCCGCCGTGTTCGGCACGCGCCAATTGCCTGCCACATCGCGTGGAGCCATTGGCTCGGCCGGCTGTTATCGAAAATACTTTCCCGCATCAAAATTGTAACAGGCTACGGTTTTCGTCGTTCAGAGCGCAGCGAACATCGAAATGCAGGGTCAGGTCTTGAAATAGGATTTAAAAGCTGGTGGCAGACTGTTTGCTGTGCTGTCGCGGTCAGCAAGGTATGATGAGATGATGTGGGAACGTCTCTAAAAAAACAAAATAGGGTCGGAGTCGATTTACCCGATTGCCTTATCAGTCCTTCCGCCTTCATTGCTTGCTTGAACGAAATTATTAGGCTCAGTCTCGAATCTTGAAATTCCCATCCCTGATTTAATCAACGTTGCTCATTATCGAGCATTCAAGGTTAGCGATCTGAGCGCTTCTTCGTTGTGCGGAGCCCCCTGTGAGCTGCCGAGCAGCGCAGCCCTAGCGGGGCGAAATCGGCGAGCACTGTCTGAGCGCTTGCGCGAGTTGCGCAGCCGCCCGCTTGTGCGAGCAGCGCGGTGTACACGGATCAAGTTAGGCTAAGACTTGGGGAAAGAAGGCATACTCGCCATGAATCACATGATCTCTTCCGTGTACTTGCCGCTGCTCCCGCACCCCAGGCTTCGCCGACCGTGTCGCAGC
>DATIXX010000055.1 GCA_035518095.1 Burkholderiales bacterium
CGCTGCGCTGATCGCCTGTACGGCATCGCCTAAGGACGCACCCGGAGCGAGATTGAACGAAATCGTCGCAGCCGGGAACTGTCCGAGGTGATTGACGACCAGGGGTGCAGTCTGTTCTGTCACCCGCGCAATGGTGCTGAGTTTCACTGGCTGAGTTGGGCTCACAATGGTCGACTGCGAAGTGGTGGTCGCGGCAGATTGCGCGGAGGTGGTCGTGGCTGGTTGTACCGGCACGGTCGCGGCTGGTTGCGCAGATGTGGTCGCCGCTGGTTGCGCAGTACCACCGGCAGTGGTACCCGCGGCGATGTAGATGTCGTCCAAGGACGCGGGGCCTCTTTTGTACTGGGGTTTTACCTCCAGCACCACCCGGTATTGGTTGGATTGGGTAAAGATAGTGGAGATCAGGCGCTGACCGTAAGCATTGTAAAGTGCGCTGTCGATCGTTGCGGCTGTGATGCCCAGGCGGCTGGCAGTGTCGCGGTCGATATCGACAAAAACGGAGCGTCCCTGGTCTTGCAAATCACTGGCGACGTCGGCGAGCTGGGGCAGTTTACGCAGCCGCGCGACCAGCTTGGGGACCCATATGCTCAGTTCCTTGGGATCGGCATCTTCGACGCTGAACTGGTACTGCGTGCGGCTCACGCGGTCTTCGATAGTGAGATCTTGTACCGGTTGCATGTACAGGGAAATGCCCGGTACTTGCTGGAGTTTCGCTTGCAGGCGGCGGATAACCTCTGTTGCGTTGACGCCGCGCTCGCTGAGCGGTTTTAAGTTGATCAGCATCCGGCCGCTGTTTAGAGTGACGTTGGTTCCGTCCACGCCAATGAACGATGACAGACTATCGACCGCCGGGTCTTCAAGAATCACGTGCGCCAATGCTTGCTGGCGCTGTGCCATTGCCGAAAACGAAATTGATTGCGGCGCTTCAGAAATTCCCTGAATGACACCGGTATCCTGTACTGGGAAAAAGCCCTTGGGTATGAAGATATAAAGCAGCACCGTGAGCACCAGCGTCGCGATTGCGACCAAAAGCGTCGCGCCTTGGCGGTTCAACACCCAATTGAGGATCCGGCCGTACCAAGCGATAACTTTATCGAAGAAAAGACCGCTTGCGCGGTAAAACCGGCTTTGTTTGTCCTGTGGCGTGTGATGCAAGAGCCTGGCGCACATCATCGGCGTAAGCGTCAGCGAAACCACAGCGGAAATTAAAATTGCCACGGCCAGCGTAATGGCGAATTCGCGGAACAGTCTACCTACTACGTCGCCCATGAAGAGCAGAGGAATAAGCACCGCTATCAGGGAAAATGTAAGCGAGATGATGGTAAAGCCAATCTGCTTTGACCCTAGGAGTGCAGCCTGCAACGGCGATTCTCCCGCTTCGATGTAGCGCGCGATGTTTTCAATCATCACGATGGCATCGTCCACGACGAACCCGGTGGCTATCGTCAGCGCCATCAACGTGAGGTTATTGATGCTGAATCCCGCAAGATACATCACGCCAAAAGTACCAACCAACGAAAGTGGCACGGCCACTCCCGGTATTACCGTTGCGGAGAGGCTGCGGAGAAAAAGAAATATCACCATCACCACCAGCGACACTGCTAACAGTAGCTCGAACTGCACGTCCTTAACGGAAGCTCGGATGGTGGTGGTGCGGTCGGTGAGCAGGCTTACCTGTACCGCGCTGGGCAATGTGGCCTGAAGCTTCGGCAACAGCTTCTTTACGCGGTCCACCACTTCGATCACGTTGCTACCCGGCTGGCGCTGGATATTGACAATCAATGCGGGGATTTTGTTGGCCCATGCGGCGAGCCTAACGTTTTCGGCATCGTCCACCGTATCAGCGACATCAGCGAGGCGGACCGGAGCGCCGTTCGTGTATGCGACGATGAGCTGCCGGTAGTCCTGCGCTGATTTGAGTTGATCATTGGCATTGATTGTGGACGCCTGGGCCGGGCCGTCAAAACTGCCTTTGGCCTGGTTCACGTTGGCGTTACCAATCGCCGTGCGCAGATCGTCAAGAGTCATGCCGTAGGCAGCCAGGGCTTTCGGGTTCGCCTGAATGCGTACCGCTGGACGCTGACCGCCGCTAATGCTGACGAGACCCACTCCCGAAAGCTGGGACATTTTTTGCGCCAGCCGCGTATCGATGAGATCCTGAACCTTAGGCAAGGGAAGCGATTGCGAAGTGACCGCAAGAGTCAGGATGGGCGCATCGGCCGGATTGACCTTGTTGTAAATCGGCGGCATGGGCAGGTCTGTAGGAAGTAAATTGCCGGCCGCGTTGATCGCTGCCTGCACTTCCTGCTCGGCAATGTCAAGGCTCAGGCTCAGACTAAACTGCAGAGTGATTACCGATGCACCACCCGAACTCGTGGAAGACATTTGATTGAGACCGGGCATCTGGCCGAATTGGCGTTCGAGCGGAGCAGTAATCGAGGAGGTCATTACGTCGGGGCTTGCACCTGGGTAAAGGGTGATAACCTGAATAGTGGGATAGTCCACTTCCGGAAGCGCGGACAGCGGCAACAAGCGGTAGGCGATGATCCCTGAAAGCAAGATGGCCAACATCAACAGCGAGGTGGCGACGGGCCGCAGGATGAACTGGCGGGAGGGATTCATTAGCCGCTTTTGTGCTCGCCGGTAGCGCGCTGAATGGCTTGGACTTTGGCGCCCTCATGCAGTTTGTCGGTGCCGTCAATGACGACGACATCGCCAGGCGCAACACCGCTGTCAACGGCGATCACATCGCCCTGCGCGGGTCCGGTCTTGATCAGACGCACAGTCACGGTCTGATCCGGCTTGACGACATATATATATGTACCCTGATCGCCGCGCTGAACGGCTGCCGAGTTAATAACCGTCGCGTCTTTCTCGACATTCACGAGCATACGCACGTTTACGAACTGATTTGGGAATAGGCTCTCGTCTTCATTAGGAAACTGCGCTTTGAGCTTTACCGTTCCGGTCGTAGGATCAATTTGATTGTCTACAGTCAGCAAGAAGCCGCTCGCAAGCTTGACTTTGCCTTCGCGGTCATAGGCGTCCACGGGCAATTTGTCCCCCGCTCGGAGCTTTTTCATCACGCTTGGAAGGTCGTCTTCCGTAATCGTGAACACTACAGTGATGGGCTGCAGCTGCGTGATTATGACCAGACCGTTCTGGTCCGTTGCGTGAACGATGTTGCCCGGATCCACCTGGCGCAATCCCACACGCCCGCTGATGGGAGCTGTGATGCGAGTATAGATGAGCTGCAGCTTGGCATTGTCAATCTGCCCCCGATCCGTTTTTAATGAACCTTGATATTGGCGTACCAGGGCCGCCTGAGTATCTACTTGCTGCTTTGCAATCGAATCCTGCGCGAACAGCGTCCGGTAACGCTCCAGGTCAAGCTCCGCGTTTTTCAGCAGGGCCTCGTCGTGCGCCATTTGCCCCTCGGCCTGTGTCAGCTGCACTTCAAATGGGCGCGGATCGATTTCTGCGAGCAGCTCGCCTGCATGGACGAATTGGCCTTCCTTGAACGTCACCTTGATGAGCTGTCCGTCAACACGGCTTTTCACAGTGACCGTGTTCAACGGCGTGACGGTGCCCAGCCCGGATAGGTAAACGTCAACATTGCTTTGCCGCGCAGCCGCGACAACGACAGGAACGCCTTTATCCGGCAATTCAGATCCGCGTTTATGCGCGGGTTGCTGCGCGCCCCCCAAGTCAGCCACGAGTAGGTATGTGCCAACGCCCAGCACGCATAACACAAGCAACCCGAGCCACCACCAGCGCGGCGGTGCTCTTTTTGCAGGATCGCGCGTGCTGGGTGAGGCGTTAGCTTCTGGCATTAGCTGTCCTGGTAATGGACATGATGCCTCTTTTCGAAGTAGCGTTCCATGCACTGGCGTTGCTGCTTGACGGCGTTTATCACAACAGCCTGCTGCTCGCGCGATAAACTGGAATAAAACGTGAGCGCATTGTTACGGAAATCCTTGCGGGCAGTAAAAATCTGCTGCTGTGCTGCGTCTGCCACTTTACTCAGGGCTACCAGGTCGGGATGGCTTTTCGAAAATTCCGCATTGACAGCCTGGTGCAGCCGCATGCGCGAATCCGACATCGTTTTGCGCAATGACTCTTCTTCGTTCATTAGTGCTTCCCACTGCCGCTCCTGATCTGGCTGAAGATTGAGCTGTTTATGCAGTTGCTCACTGAATATATGGTTAAAAGCACCGCCCGGCCGGTCGGTTCGCGACGCGGCAGCGCTGGAAAGAATTCCTGCAGCCAGCAAAACGGCGACAGCGGCAAAAGCGGAAATGGTTCTAGTGGTCTTCATCGTGGTTCTCCTTCAGCGTAAACTTCTGGTAAAAATATGACCCTAGTCAGAGGCCGCATTAAGCAATGTTGCGTGACCATTGCCATTAAATCACCACCGTGCGTTAAGAAATCGTCGGTGACTTGGATTTTTGTAACATATCCTGACGGTAACGCGTGCTGCAACATTGCGTTACACAAATTCGCTTCGTGCTGGCCGTTGGGCGAGGTATAAATTTTCATGGAAGCCGCAGATCATATACTGATAGTGGACGATGACGCTGAAATTCGGCGTCTTCTCAGTGAATATCTTTCCAAGACCGGCTATCGGGTCACGGCCGTGAAGGACGGCGTCGGCATGTGGGATGCTCTGGAAGGCGGGCGTGTCGATCTAATCGTCCTCGACCTCATGTTGCCGGGCGATGATGGGCTGCTTTTGTGCCGGAAGTTGAGGGCTAAATACGAAACACCGGTAATTATGCTTACCGCTCGCGGCGAGGAAACCGACAGGATAGTAGGGTTGGAAATTGGCGCCGACGATTATTTGCCGAAGCCGTTCAGTCCTCGCGAGCTTCTCGCCCGAATCAAGGTGGTTCTGCGGCGCGCGCGATCATTGCCGGAAAATCTCAAACCCGACGAAGCGCGCGCGCTGCGTTTCGCGGACTGGCGGCTTGACACTGTATCCCGTCACCTGGTATCGCCCGCAGGCGTTGTGACTCCGCTGAGCGGGTCGGAGTACCGTCTGCTGCGAATATTTCTCAAGCATGCCAACAGCGTACTGTCGCGGGACCAGCTGATGGATTTGATGCAGGGCCGGGAAACCGGGCCTTTCGAACGCAGCATCGACGTCCAGGTGAGCCGATTGCGGCGGCGCTTGGGGGATAATGCAGGAGCACAGGCCATCATAAAAACGGTACGCAACGAAGGCTACGTTCTGGCAGCCGACGTGGAGATGGAAAAATGAAATGGTTGCTGCCAAAAAGCCTATTCGGACGCATGGTGCTGGTTCTGGTGCTGGGCCTTATCGCAGCGCAGATACTCAGCGCAGCCATCGTGTTTCGCGAACGAGAGCAACATATTTTACAGATACGTGTTACGCGGGCCGCGCAAAGAATTAGCGATGCAGTGCGCGTATTGGAAGCGCTCAGCGCAGAACAGCGGCGCAATGCAGTACAATCATTTAGCAGCAACACGTTTTCGGTGTCGTTGGGAAATGGCGCTGCGCCTTTGCGCGAATCAGACCCTGAATTGAACGACACTGCACGCGACTTTGCCGCCGCCCTGCGCTCTACTCTGGGCAGCCAAAGAGCGATTAAGGTCGAGGCGAGGTACCGTGGCGGTACCGGCGCCCAGCGTCCGGAATCCGCGTCGGCGCGCCCCCCACAACCAGTATCGGGGACGCGGCCCTTGCCGCGCGATACGAGCTTTCAACCTTTGATGCTCGCCGCGCAGGTAGGGCTGGCTGATGGGACGCTGGCAAATTTTCAGGACCAGTTTCCATGGGAACCGGGAAGGTGGCCATTTCGCCTGGCATTTGATCTTTCTGTGAGACTGGTCGCAGTTGTTATACTTTCGCTAATTGCCGTTCGCTGGGTCACGCAGCCCTTGTCGTCGCTTGCCACAGCCGCAGAAAAGCTAGGCGAAAATATAAACCGGCCGCCTTTGCATGAATCCGGCCCGTCCGAGGTGAGCCGCGCCGCGCATGCGTTTAACAAGATGCAATCCCGCCTCGCAAATTATCTTAATGACCGCGCGCGCGTCCTGGCAGCGATGTCCCACGACCTGAAGACGCCCATCACGCGTCTGCGGCTGCGCACCGAAATGCTTGACGACGCCGATGTGAAAGCGACATTTGCAAAAGATCTCGACGAAATGGAATCAATGGTTCGCACCACCCTGGATTTTATGCGAGGCGGAGAAACCGGGGAACAATTTCAACCAATCGACGTCATGGCGTTGATTGAAAGCCTGCAAGCGGATTACGAAGAGACCGGTCACCCAGTCCGTATTCTGGGCGAAGCCACATCTACATTCGTGGGCAAACCTCGCGCACTGAAACGGTGTCTCGGTAACCTGATTGAAAATGCCGTCAAATACGGCAAACAGGCGACCATTGTTGTGCAGGACGAACAAGCGCGCCTGGTACTCAAGGTCGAAGACGAAGGACCGGGGATCCCGGTCGAGGAACAGGAAAATGTGTTTGCTCCTTTTTATCGGATTGAAAATTCACGGAACCGCGACAGCGGCGGCAGCGGATTGGGTCTTAGCATTGCCCGCAGCATTGCACGGGATCATGGAGGGGATATTACTTGTGAAAACCTGAAATCGTCGGGATTGCAGGTAATCGTGAAGCTGCCCCGACGGGCATCCCTCAAGGAATCCGGGGTGGTCAGTAGCTAGTTTAGGTATAATCTAAATAATCGAGGCAACCGCATCGGGCTGAGTGGCTTTTCAAAAACAGGTAGCTGGGTTTTACATATCATTCAGGGTTACAAGAGGTAACCCTTTTGTTTTTATGAAACGGGTGTAGCAGGCGGTCCGAAAGGCCTTGGCAATGAGTGAGCTCAAGAATCTTTACGACGACGTGATCATGGATCACATCAAGAACGTTCGGAATTACCGCAAGCCGGAGGGGGCGAACCGCGAAGCGGAACGCTCTAATCCAATGTGTGGAGATGTTATGACGGTTTATCTCAAACTGCAAGGCGAGCTGATTTTGGACGTCGGCTTTCAATGTTCCTGCTGCGGCATATCGATGGCTTCAGCTTCAATCATGACTGAAAGGGTGAAGGGTAAGAAAATAATCGAGGCAAGATCCATGTTTCGGCATTTCTCTAGATTGCTTGCGCAATCGTCATCCAGCGCCTCCACGCAGACTGACGATCTTTGCGTTCTGGCCGCAGTGCGCGAATACCCTTCGCGCATCAACTGCGCAACGCTGCCATGGGAAACACTGGAACAGGCGTTAGACCACGCGTGAATATATTTTTGATTGTGACCAGGAGCTAGAGGGCGAATCGTGAGCGAAAGGCAGGTTGATAATTTAAATGTCGTCTCGCAGGAGCTGCTGCTTACGCCTGCGGAAATCAGGAAACGGGTACCGCTTACCGAAGCCGCGCGGGTCACGGTACTTCGTGGCCGACAAGCTGTACAGGATATTCTGGAGCGGAAAGATTCTCGCTTATTGGTTGTGGTTGGTCCATGCTCCATTCACGACATTGAAGCCGCTCACGACTACGCGCGTCGCCTGAAAAGACTTGGCGATGAAATTTCCGACACGTTGCTTGTCGTGATGCGGGTGTATTTTGAGAAGCCGCGTACGACCATCGGGTGGAAGGGATTGATCAACGATCCGGAGATGGACGATTCGTTCAAAATCGAGGAAGGTCTGCAGAAAGCGCGGCGGCTGCTGCTTGATTTGGCGGAAATGGGCCTTCCGGCCGGCACGGAAGCGCTTGATCCTATCGTTCCACAGTATCTGTCAGATCTGATAACCTGGACCGCCATTGGCGCCCGTACCACGGAGTCCCAGACCCACCGCGAAATGGCAAGCGGCTTGTCATCTCCGGTCGGTTTTAAGAATGGTACGGACGGCAGTCTCAAGGTTGCCATCAACGCGCTGCTATCGGTGTCCCGCCCCCACAGTTTCCTGGGAATCGATAAAAGCGGGCGCTGCGCGGTGATTCGCACGCGCGGTAACCGCCATGCGCATGTGGTTCTGCGTGGCGGCAATACACCCAACTACGATTCACAAAGTATTCAGCTGTGCGAAAAAGAGCTGAGGGCAAATAACTTGCCGGAAATAATAATGGTGGACTGCAGTCACGCCAATTCGAATAGGAACTACAGTTTACAACCCGTAGTGCTGCGCGATTGCGTGCAGCAAATTTTAAGTGGCAACCAGTCGATAATAGGTTTCATGATCGAGAGCAATCTTGAAGCGGGTAACCAGCCGATTCCAGCCGACCGCGCTCAACTCAAGTACGGGGTCTCGGTAACCGATCCCTGCATAGACTGGCCGACCACGGAGTTCATCCTGCGTGAAGCTCACGGCACGCTTAGGAGCACATCGAAGCGGACTGCTTGAAGTACTGCGGCAAAACGCGCCGCATTACGGTCTCACTGCGACACCGTAGGGGTCGCCGCCGAGTTTGATGGTCGCGAGTTTCTTCTTCCTATTGAGGTCTATCACAGATAAGCCGGCGTCCTTCCCGGACAGCCGTTGCGGAGGATCTTCGGCAGTTCGTTTTCCTATCAGCGCGAGATATGCCAGCCGTCCATCGGGAGATATGTCGATTGAGCTGGGTTTGTCTCCCACCTTATAAATGGTGGCAACCACCCGGCCGCTTGCCAGATCGACAATCGATAGATTGTTCGACGAGCGATTTGCGATGATCACATAGTCGCTATCGGGTTTAAGGGCCAGGCTGCGCGGGTCTGCTCCGGAGTGATACTTGCCGACGATCTGTTCTGAACGTGTATCGACTATGGTATAGCCGTTGTCTTCGCTTGTGGTGACGACTAGTTTTTTGCCATCGGGGCTCATCACCATGCTTGCAGCGTCTCTGCCGACATTCGGTATGATCCCCGTAATTTTCAGGCCATCGACGTCGAGAATCGAGAGCGTCCCATCACCGCTATTGCTGATGTATGCTTTTTTGCCGTCGGGCGTGAACAAAGTCATCGCCGGCCGCGTGCCGACCCGTATCGTTTTAATAGGCGCAAGGCCGTGCGCGTCGAAGGCGGTTATTGTATTGTCTCCGCGATTGGTCACCAACAGCAGATTGTCGTCCGGAGAGACTGCGATGTGGTGCACCAGCTTTCCGGCAGGCACGGTTCTAAGTGGTTTGTGCGAATCCGCGTCAATTACCGTGAAATCGTTGGATCTCAGGTTGGCGACATACGCTCTATTTCCATTGACGTTAAACGTAATGTTATGAGGTTTTTTCCCGGTCCGTATCGTTTCAACCACTTTGCGTGTTCCGCTATCAATCACTTCGACCTGGTCGGTACGCTGGTTAGTCACCCAGATTTCGTACGCGTAGGCAAAAAAGCTGATTCCCGCGAGCATAAGTCCTGCGCAATACAACGAGAAAATCTTGGCAACGGCCGAATTCATGGTGGCGCGAATGAAGTCGTCAACTGTGTTTTACCTGGGCTATCTTCCAACCGCAACAAAGGTCGAGGAGATAAATACCAGAATGACGAAAAGCGTGACGCCAACATCTAAAGCAGCTGCAATCAATCTTTCCAGTTGGTAAAGGAGGTTCGCACCGCATTATATTCATTGCGTCGCCGATATTAGATTACGGTTGCAGGTATCCGTAGCTCACGACTTGCCCATTCTCAGAGGCGATTTAAGGCCTTTGAAAAATAGGTAGGATGTAGCAAATCCTGCCCGTATGACAAATCTGAGCGGATAGCGCAAATATACCGCAGCCACGCCACCAAGAAAATCGGGTCAGCGAAGGCACCATGATTGGAACAGACCGGCCGGCGCGCATAACTTTAGCCCGGCAATCGCGGTGGCAATGCTGTGGATGGAAATGCAGCAGGGGCGACGGCGCGTTCGCGGTTAAGCTTAACCGCTTGCGCGTCAACAGATAAACGACACGTTAGCGCAGAATTTAATCGAATCTGTTTTTACCTATTGGCAACGTTCAGCTAGGTTCAACTGAGAGTGATCGCGGCGTTCTTATTGCCGCTGCAACCGCTTTATAAAAAAGCGCGCGAGATAATGAAATGTGTTCTGCTTTGGTTCAAGCACTTGGGTTGCTTTTTAAAGCTGTCGCCAAATAGCGACAGCAAAAAACTAAAATTAATCAAATCAGTAACTTGTTTTCTTGCTCGGCGCGTCGTTTAGCCCCGACTAATCGAGGCTGGGAGGAGCGCTAAATTACTTTAATATTACGTTGTAGCGGCTTGATTAGTATTAGTAAATATTTGATGGCATAGCTATTGCTGAGGCAGTGCATCAAGTTGAGAATTATGTCTTGAATCTTTTGAAAAAATTTTAAAGCGAAAGCAATGTTGAAATTTCTACCGAATATTTCGCTTGGTTTTGAGGCCGGTCTCGGACCACGAGCTTTACAGCCGGTGCATGAACAACAGTGCGTGCCTTGCGCGGCGCAAACCGAGCACGCGGCGGCTCAGGCGGCGATGAATAGAAGCAGAGCTGAATCCATTGCATTCGCAAGATTAAGCGCAGAGTTTAGGCTGTTTGCAGGATCCGACCGCAATGCCCAGAGCTTGGTGATAGGTCTGCGCGATGGAACCGACATAATGCTTACTGACCGCGTTAACGGAGGCCCATCCGCAGTCACTTTCACGCCACCCACCGGCCGCATGGGTTACAGCAATGTTTCTATCACTCTTTCTTTGGCAAGGCAATATTTGGCCGCGCAAGGGATCGCTCAACCCTCAATGCAGCAGTTGCAGGCGGTATTGGTCGGAGGCGCAATCAGCAGCCCGCTTTCCGGCAGTACCGTCGAGCTCAATGGTATTTTGCAAATGAAGCTTCGTGGCGCGGGTTGGGGAAAAATCGCGGCTGTTCTGGGGGTAAAGCTCGGCAGCGTAATTGGCGAACCACGGCCGGTTCCAGCGGTATTGCCGTCCCGCGCAAAGGGGTACGCCAGCGTGGCGACTAAGGTTGCGACAATAGTCAAGCACCCTTCGGCAAAAGAGGCGTCGGGCTAGGCGACAAAAGAAATCCTGTCCCAGCCAAGTACTAGGCTTCGGAGCGGAACACACGACATTCAACGGTATCAGCATTTTCTAATTTGTTAGCCCGTTTTCCTCCTCGAGCGGGCTTTTTTTTGCCTACTGCGAGGACTGTGTCGTGAATGTCAAACGTACTGTAGTGGGCGCGCACAGATATTACCTGTTCTGCGGCAAAGAATTAATCTCTCAAATCGATCCTATGAGCTGCGTCGGTGCTGCCGTGTCCCCGCGGGCTGACCGGCAATTTAGTTTCGCATCGTTTGCATCGGCCGGTGTGCGCAAATTGCGACGTACATGCGTCCGCATCGTTCGATGTACATTTCCCGCGCTTGACAGCAGAAATTTGCGCGATGTACATTTCTGGCTGGTTGTTCTTTACCTGCCCGAATCCGGCAGGTGGCCTCCGCATTGAAAGCCCCAGACAGGTTACGTTGCGAGCGGCGCTACGCCTCCCGGCCTACTGAATTACCTAAAGCGGCGCTCGGCTCGTTCATCAAGCACCACTTCAATGCCGCGCAATTCGATGATACAGTACAGCGGATTGCGCTGGCCGGAGACCCCTCTCGTTATTCGGATCGAAGGAAATCTCGAGGCGGAAATGAAGCAGAGATCGGGTGGTGGACGATTTTTTCAAGAATAGGGTATCCGCAATGATTCGCTTAGTACTCTTATTTTTGAGTGCCGGAATTTGTATGCCGGTACACGCCGAAGACTTACTGGATGTCTACCGAGAGGCGCTGTCGCGCGATGCGGTATATGCCTCCGCGCGTGCTTCTTGGGAGGCCGGGCAGGAGAAATTACCACAGGGGCGTGCGCTGCTATTGCCAAACGTCAGTCTTTCCGGGAACACTACTTATAATCAAAGTAATACTCAGTTACGCGATCCGACGCAACCTGGCAGGCAGAGTCAATTTAATAGCAACGGAGTTACGATTACGCTGATACAGCCGTTGTTCAACAAGCAAAGTATCGATCAATATTTGGAGTCGAAATCGCAGCTGGCGCAAAGCGATGCGCAATTGAATGTCGCGAGCCAGGACCTCATGCTGCGAGTGTCTCAGGCGTATTTCGATGTGCTGGCGTCTCAAGATAATTTAGAGTTCGCTCTTGCGCAAAAAGCCGCGATTGCCGAACAGCTGGCTTCGGCAAAACGCAATTTCGAAGTTGGGACTGCTACCGTTACCGATATCAACGATGCGCAGGCGCGCTACGACCTTGTGGTCTCGCAGGAGATCGCTGCGCGCAACGATCTGGAAGTAAAGAAACAAGCTCTTGCGCAAATTATCGGCGGCATACCGGGACCGCTCAAATCGCTATCGACCGATTTGCCGTTGACACTGCCTCAGCCCAACGACATGGGGCGCTGGGTAGAAGCGGCGCAAGTCAATAGTCCGCAAATCAGAGCGCAGCAAGCAGCACTGGAAGTCGCCAAACGTGAAGTCGAACGCAACCGCGGAGGGCACTATCCAACCATTAATCTGGTAGGGTCCTACGGCCAGAACGCAACGGGCGCTACCAACCTATCAACTGGTTCCGTGGCCATTCCCAACGACACCACTACTAAACAGATTGGAATACAGCTCAATTTGCCGATTTACCAAGGCGGTGGTCAGGAATCCCTGGTGAGAGAGGCCATTGCCAACCAAGATAAAGCGCAACAGGATCTGGAAAACGCGCGCCGCACCGCAACCTATTCCACGCGCCAGGCATTTTTGGGCGTGACCAGCGGCGTGGCTCAAGTTAAGGCGCTGGAGCAGGCGCTGGTTTCAAGCCAAACGTCGCTGGATTCGACTATGCTAGGCAAGGAAGTTGGCGTGCGCACCGAAGTCGACGTGCTCAACGCTCAGCAGCAGCTTTATAGCGCCAAACGCGACTTGGCGCAGGCGCGCTACAATTTTATACTGAGCCAATTACGGCTTAAATCGGCAGCAGGGCAACTCAGCGAAGTGGATCTCGCCGAAGTCAATCGCTGGTTAAGATAGCGGCAATCATCCTGACTCGTCGTTCCTTGCCTTGGAACACGCGGATGCTCTCGCTATTTGTTTCACTGCCAGATCACTCATCGAGTTTAGATCGCAGGCGGAATGGTAAACGCGCCTTGCCGATCGCCCGCGGGCGCACGACACTCAAAAAAGCGTGGCGACCCGCAGTCACACGTGCTTCGCTTTCTTTCCCGTGGTAGATTAGACACTGGCGAGGCTTTGGGGAATCGATAGATCATGGATTGGGATTGGAACGCGGCTGCCAAAAAAGCCGTTCCCAAATTATTGCAACCCGCTGCTGCAGATCATGGACAGCAAAGACAACGGCAACGGGACCAATTATCTGATGAGCCGCTGCCTCCTATGTGAGCAGGAATTGTATCAACCCGCTCCCGCCTCGCGTCGAGTGAGCGCGTTCAGCGGCGCCGCAGGCTGCTTCTAATTAAGCGCGAATAATTCATGAAGAAGCGCCGGACGTGTAGCTATCCGTCGATATTTAACGATCCGCAAAAGGTTGCGCTCGGTTTAGTTGTTACAAGCCGGCAACTCATGAAACGTCTGGCATAGGCATGTCGTCCTACACCGAACGCAGGCAAGCCCTGATCCGCGAGCTCCGTGCTAGCGGTGCCAAGGAGTTGGGCCTGCGCAAATCCACCTCCAACCTGTTCCGCGATCGGGCGGCGGCACCGAAGCAGAGGCTCGATGTGACCCCGTTCGACCATGTCCTCAAAGTCGACGCGCAGCACGGTTGGGTCGAGGTGGAGGGCATGACGCCCTACGACGTGCTTGCCGCGACGACCCTGCAACAAAACCTGATGCCGTGCGTGGTTCCGCAGCTCAAGTCCATCACGATTGGCGGCGCCGTTGCCGGCGTAGGCATTGAGGCCAGCTCCTTCAGGCGTGGACTGGCGCACGAAACAATGCTGGAGCTTGAAGTGCTCCTGGGTGACGGCAGCATTGTCCTGTGCACACCCGAGAACGAACATCGCGACCTGTTCTACGGTTTTCCGAATTCGTACGGAACGCTGGGCTATGCGTTGCGGGTGCGCGCCCAGACGACGCCGACAAAGCCTTACGTAAAGGTCACGTATCTGCGGCACACTGATCCGTCAGCGTATTTCGCGCAGCTTGCAGAGCTATGCCGCACGCCTGACGTGGACTTTCTAGACGGTGTGGTGTTCTCCGCGGACGAACTTTACATTTGCGTCGGCCGGTTCGTCGATGCAGCCCCGTATACGAGCGACTATACCTTCGAGTCAATTTACTATTGCTCGATTCGCAGCCGCGATTTGGATTACCTCACAACAGAATGCTATCTCTGGCGCTGGGACACGGACTGGTTCTGGTGTTCCAAGAATCTCGGTGCCCAGATCCCGGCAGTGCGCCGCCTGCTCGGCCGCGACCGACTGAACTCGCGCTTCTATACCAAAGTTATGAGGTTCAACAGCCGCTGGCACCTGACGCGTTTGCTGGACCGATTGTCCGGTTTCCGGCACCGCGAACCCGTGATCCAGGATGTCGACGTGCCGATTGAACGTGCCGCCGAGTTTCTCGACTTCTTCCGGCGCGAGGTGGGCATCCTGCCGGTGTGGATCTGCCCCATTGGCACGCGCGGCTGCTGGACGCTGTACCCGATGGATCCGGGCAAGATCTACGTGAACTTCGGTTTCTGGGACGTGGTGCGCAGGCATAGCACGCATGCGCCAGGCCACTTTAATCGCCTTGTGGAGCGCAAGGTCCGCGAGCTTGGCGGCATCAAGTCGCTGTACTCGGACAGCTACTACACCGCAGACGAATTCTGGGAAATCTACAACGGTAAGGCCTATTTGGCACTCAAACAGCGTTACGATCCCGGAGGGGCATTTCGCAATCTGTATGAGAAGTGCGTGCTTCGCAAATAACTAACAGACGAAGGAGCCGTTTCAGCGCGCCGGCAGGTCGGGCCATCCCGAGCGATTCATGGTAAATTAAGCGCTCGCTTGGCCTTTGAAAAGGGTCAATCATGAGTCTGGGTTGGACGGCGATTACCGAAGAGATGCTCTCCACACTCGTGCACCAGGAGGCTCTTTATCTGCTGCTTCCGATGCTGGTTATGACGGTTTTGCTTGTGCGATTCCGTCCTGAAGATCGGCGCGATGTGGTCAGCACGCTACGCTTTTTTCTGGTCAGCTTGGCCGGCATGCTGCTCGTTGGGATTTTCCAGGTCGTTGTCTCGGGCGTGATTACCTCTGTACTGTACGAGGCAACGCTGATTGCAACCGGCATCGCGGTGATCAAGCTCACAGGGCTGTTTACCTTCCGCATCGTTTTACCGATGGTGCGGCTGCATGCGGCGCGTATTGTTGAAGACATCATCATCATCATCGCCTACGCGGCATGGGGACTGGTGCAGCTACGCTACGCCGGACTCGACCTCGGCGGCATTATAACCACTTCCGCCGTAATAACGGGCGTGATTGCATTTGCCATGCAGGATACGTTGGGCAACGTCATGGGCGGTCTGGCCCTCCAGCTCGACAGTTCGATCGAGGTAGGCGACTGGGTTAAGGTGGACGATCTGGTTGGCAGGGTGGCCGAAATCCGCTGGCGGTCTACATCGATCGAGACTCGCAATGGGGAGACGGCAGTCATTCCCAACAGCCAGTTGATGAAAAACAAATTTACCGTTCTAGGACGGCTGGCCGGGCGGCCACCGCAATGGCGGCGCTGGATTTCATTTAGCGTGGATTACAACGAGACCCCGGCGCGGGTAATAAGCGCGGTGGAGAATGCGATCAATCAGGCGGCTATTCCACATGTAGCGAAACAACCCCCCGCCAACTGCGTGCTGATGAACTTCGAAAGCGGTTCCGGTCGTTATGCCTTGCGTTACTGGCTCACCGATCTGATGCATGATGACGCGACTGATTCGGCGGTGCGCACACATATCTACGCTGCCATGCAGCGGGCAGGCATTCGCTTTGCTCTCACCGAGCAAAGCGTGCGTGTGATCGAGCATGATGAACAGCATGCGGAAGTTGTGAAATCCCGCGAACTCAACCGCCGCCTGGCGGCTCTGCAGCGTGTCGATCTATTTCAGGGATTTCATCCGAGTGAACTGCGCATCATTGCTGAACGCTTGAAATATGCGCCGTTCGCGCGCGGCGCAGTAATGACCAAACAGGGTGCAATCGCGCACTGGCTATACATCATCACTTCCGGGGAGGCGGAGGTCGTACTTGAAACTCCGGAACGCGACTATGTGCCGCTAGCGATGTTACCCGCCGGCAGTTTTTTTGGAGAAATGGGACTGATGACCGGGGATCCGCGGCGCGCGAGCGTTATAGCAAGAACTGACGTTGAGTGCTATCGTCTCGACAAAAGCGCTTTTGAAGATGTTCTGCGCTCACGCCCCGATATCGCGGATGAAATCTCGCAAATTCTCGCTTCACGTCGTTTCGCGTTGGAGCGAGTGCACAAGAACATGACCTCCGAAAAAAATGCTGCAGATCTTGCCCAGCAGCGCAGTGAAATCCTCGAAAAAATAAAACGGTTTTTCGGGATTGGCACGTTGCATTAATAGCGGTCTCTGCAAGCCGCGGCGTTTCCGCCTCGTAGTTTTCGGGCTGATATGCTGGTTGCTCGTTGCGTCCACCGCGCAACCCGAGGAAGGCCCCCGAAATGCCGCAATCGCGTCCGCGAACCCGCTCGCCACTGATGCCGGTTACAAGATTTTTCGGGAAGGCGGCAATGCTTTTGACGCGGCAATCGCCGTGGCAGCCACACTTGCCGTTGTCGAGCCTTACGCATCGGGGCTTGGCGGCGGCGGTTTTTGGTTATTGCGCCGCGCTTCCGACGGTAGGGAATTGCTGCTGGATGCGCGCGAAACGGCCCCGGGGCGTGCCAGCGCCGGGATGTATCTCGATGCACAAGGCCAAGTTATTGCAAAAGCGTCGTTGCGCGGTCCAAAATCTGCGGCCATTCCCGGGATCCCGGCGGCGCTTGAGCATCTTGCGAAACATTATGGCAGACTGCCGCTCGCGGTAAGCCTCGCCCCAGCGATTCGTTATGCAAAATCTGGCGTGCGTGTCGATGCGCGCTATATTGCAATTTGCCAGCGCTTTCATGGCCAGCTCACCGGCGAGGCGCAGCGCGTGTTCCTTGATTATGGAAGTGTGCCGCGTCAGGGATTTGTGCTTCGGCAAAAAGCTCTGGCGGCGACATTGCAGGCCATTGCCTCCGGGGGAAGCAAGAGTTTTTATCAGGGGAGAGTGGCGCGCAACATGGTGGCTGCGGTTCAAGCCGGCGGCGGAATCTGGTCCCTTGCCGATCTAAAGAATTATCGTGTCGTGGAACGTGAACCCGTGAAATTCGTCTTTCAGTCGCTGCAAATCACCGCAGCACCATTACCTTCCGCTGCAGGACTCAGCCTGGCGCAAAGCTTTAATATTCTTGGGCGCCTTCCTTATGCTGCGGGCGACCAAGACGCGAAAGCGCATTTTGTGGTGGAAGCGTTGCGGCGCGCTTACCAGGACCGTGCGCGCTACATGGGCGACCCTGATTTTGTCAACGTGCCGGTAGCACGGCTGCTAAGCAAGGATTACGCGGCGTCGCGTGCGGCGTCAATTGATCTTTACTACGCGACGCCCAGCGTGGAACTGGAAGATGAATCACCGATGCTAAACGAAGGTGACGATACCACGCATTTTTCGATTGTTGACCGCGAGGGCAATCGCGTAGCTGCGACGCTCAGCATCAATACGCCGTTCGGCAGCGGTTTCGTGGCAGGCATGAGCGGGGTGCTTCTTAATAATGAGATGGACGATTTTTCTGTCGCGCCAGGGACGGCCAATGTTTACCGCTTGCAGAGCTATTCCGGAAATGAAATCGCCCCAGGCAAGCGGCCGCTATCAAGCATGTCGCCGACTTTTGTAGAGGACGAGCGGGGCATACTGATACTTGGCACTCCGGGTGGCTCGCGGATTATCAGCATGATCTTGCTCGCAATACTTGATTATGCGGACCGTCCGCGGGTTGACCTCCGACAGATGTTGAGCGCTGCGCGTTATCATCACCAATATTTGCCTGATCAGGTGGAAATCGAGCCGCAAGGTTTTTCCGAAGACTGGATTGCCGAAATGCAAGCCCGAGGGTACGCGGTTACCGGGAGCGCGAGGCGCTGGGGGAATGTTCAGGCGGTATATATTGATAAACGTACGGGTCTGGCGACGGCGGCTGGCGATCCGCGCGGGCAAATCGGCAGCGCAAGCAGATCATTGACCCAATGAGCGCGGCGTTGATAATCCTGTATTATTGCTGCTAGCCGCAGTAATGACTTTTAACGATTTATGAAAACGACATTTTTGGAATTCGAGCAGCCGATCGCGGAGCTGGAAGCGAAAATTGAGGAACTGAGGTATGCTCAGGACGACTCGGCTCTGGATATATCTGAAGAAATTAACCGCCTACAGAAAAAAAGCCAGGCTCTCACCAGAGATATCTATTCCAAGCTCACTGCGTGGCAGATTTCCCAGGTTGCGCGCCACCCCCAGCGACCTTACACGCTCGATTACATTCAAAACCTGTTCACTGATTTCGAGGAGCTGCACGGCGACCGCAATTTTGCCGATGACGCCGCGATTGTCGGCGGCCTGGCCAGGTTCAATGGCCAGACTGCGATGATAATCGGCCATCAAAAAGGCCGCGACACCAAGGAAAAAATACGGCGCAATTTTGGCATGCCGCGGCCGGAGGGTTATCGCAAAGCACTGCGCCTCATGAAGACTGCCGAAAAATATGGCATTCCAGTGCTTACGTTTATTGATACTCCCGGCGCCTACCCGGGTGTGGGCGCGGAAGAGAGGGGGCAATCTGAAGCCATCGCCAGAAATCTTTTCGCGATGTCGGAACTCAGGGTGCCCATCGTGTGCAGCATAATTGGTGAAGGAGGCTCGGGCGGCGCGCTTGCGATCGCTGTGGGCGATCTGGTGCAGATGCTTCAGTATGCGACCTATTCGGTAATCTCGCCCGAGGGCTGTGCATCAATTCTTTGGAAAAGCGCGGACAAGGCGGCCGATGCTGCGGAAACATTGGGCATTACAGCGACGCGTCTAAAGACACTGGGCCTGATCGATAAAATTATCAACGAGCCGCTGGGTGGGGCACACCGCGACCATGAAGAGATGATGCGTTCCATGAAAAAGGCATTGCAGGAGTCGCTCAAGCAGTTGCAGGATAAGTCCCTCGATGACTTGCTGAGAACGCGTTTCGAGCGACTGATGGGCTATGGCAAGTTCAAAGAAATCACGGCGCCGTGATTTGCGCGCGCACGTGGCAGGGGTTCTCGCCAAGATACTGAAGAGCAATACGCACGTTGCGCTCGCAATGAGCGGCGGATTGGACTCGGTCGTGCTGCTTGATATTCTGCACGCGCTCGCCAAGAAGCTCCATTTCAAGCTATCCGCAGTTCACGTGAACCATCAATTGAGCCCGAATGCCGGGCGGTGGGCGAATTTTTGCCGGCGCTGGTGCAAAACATTAAACGTCCCCATAAAAATTTCAAAGGTGACGGTCAGTGGAGCGCGCGCAACAGGTACTGAAGCGGCTGCGCGGGAAGCGCGTTATCGGGTATACGCGCGACTCCACGCCGACTACTTGGTGCTTGCACATCATCTAGACGATCAAACGGAAACCATGGTGCTGCAGCTGTTGCGCGGCAGCGGCGTCAAGGGCTTAAGCGCCATGCCTGAAATGAGGTACCAGATTAACAAGTCGTCACCGCGCATCATTCGACCTTTGCTGGATGTGCCGCGCTCGGAAATCGAGCGCTACGCCAGAGCTCGCAAATTGCGATGGGTCGAGGATGAGAGCAACGACAATACTGCGCTTGATCGTAATTTTCTCCGGCACAAAGTGCTTCCGCTGATAAGCACGCGCTTTCCGGCGTATCGCGAAACATTGGGCCGCGCGCAGCGGCGTATTGCAGAAGCCGCCGCCTTGCTTGATCAACTGGGGGAACTGGATTCTCGCGCTGCGGTGCAGGACGGCAGATTGAAGGCGGCGGTGCTGCGCAAGCTGGCTCCGGCACGGGCACGGAATCTGCTGCGCTATTATTTCGCACGGAAAGGGCTGCTTATGCCAAGCGAAAAGCGGCTGGAGGAGATATTGCAACAGATAACCCGCTCCCGGGAAGATGCCAACGTGCGGGTTGCTCTGGGTGATCTGGACGTGCGGCGATTCAAGGGCGATGTTTACGTTTGCCGCAGCCGACCCGCACTCGATGCGGAATTCTGTAGGAATTGGCAAGGCGAGCACAAACTGGAAATCAGCGAGCTGGGCGGCGTGATGACATTCCGGCACGCCAAAGGCAAAGGCATCGACTACGCGAAGCTCATGCAGCACCCTGTCACGATCCGCGTACGACGCGGCGGTGAGAAACTTCGCCCGGATTGCAAGCGGCCACGCCGCAGCCTGAAAGACTTGCTGCAGGAGAGCAAAATTGCGCCTTGGGAACGGTCATGCTTGCCTTTGCTTTTCAGCGGAGACCGTTTAGTCTACGTGCCGGGGATAGGAATTGATTGCGATTACCAAGCGCATGCGGCGCAAAGCGCTTTATTGGCAAATTGGATTTTAAAAGATACTCGGGATCGAAGTCAAAAGTCGAAGTAGCCGGATTCTTCGTTCAACAGCGTTTGATTTCCCTCGAGGAACAGCTTTGAGGCTTACCGCCACACGACTCAAAAAAACGCGAGTCGCATAACTACAAACCAAGGTACGCCTGTTGGACCTTAGGGTCTTTAGCCAGCTCGGCCGAAGGCCCCTCCTGCACCAGGCTGCCATTTTCAAGTACATAAGCGCGGTCCGCCACCTCGAAAGCGGCAAATACGTCCTGCTCAACCAGCAGAATGGTTACGCCACTGCCGCGCACGTCTTCCAGGACCTTCAACAATCGGTGCATTATGATTGGAGCGAGGCCGAGGCTCATTTCATCGACCACCAAAAGCTTGGGCGAAGCCATCAGCCCGCGCGCGATGGCGCACATTTGCTGCTCGCCGCCGGACAGGCTTCCGGCAAGTTGGTTACCGCGCTCGTGCAAAATTGGAAACCAGGAATACACCTGCTCAAATGCTGCCTGCATTCCGCTTTTTTCGCCGCGTACATAGGTCCCCATCAGCAGGTTATCGGTAACCGTCATATGATCGAACAGCTGCCTACCTTCAGGAATTTGCACAAGACCGAGGCTGAATACTTGATCGGCTGTGAGATGAACAAGCTCGCGGCCGTCGAACTGGATCTGTCCGGTACAAGGAATGACACGGGATAATGCTTTCAGCAGTGTCGTCTTGCCGGCGCCGTTGCTTCCAACCAAGGCCACGATTTCGCCAACATGAATTTCAAGCGTTATGTTACGTAGTACCGGGATTTCCCGGTAGCCCGCGCAGAGGTTTTCGACTTCGAGAAGCGGACGCTTCACGCGTGTTTCCTTCCAAGATAGGCTTCCACCACTTGAGGGTCATTCAGAACGTCAGACGGCTTGCCCATGGCGATGCTTTGGCCGTGATGCAGTACCAGAAGCCGGTCGCACAGAGCGTGTATCGCTTTCATCACGTGCTCTACAACCAATATACTGATACCCTGATCGCGCGTTTTTTTAATCACGGCGATCACTTCATCGATTTCCACCGGATTCAGCCCAGCCATTACTTCATCAAGAAGCAGAAGTTTGGGTTTCATGGCCAAAGCCTTTGCGAGCTCCAATCGCTTGCGATCGGGACCGCCCAGCGAATCAGCGCGCTGGGACGAGCGGTGAGCAAGCCCGACAAACTCAAGCCATTGCTGTGAGACCTGTTTGGCGCGCTGCAAATTTCGCTTTTCACCCTCACTTCCGAAGAGCGCCGCCACAGCGACATTTTCCAGCACTGTGAGGCCGGAAAACGGTTTCGTGATTTGGAACGTTCGGGCAATGCCAAGCCTGGCGCGGCGGAACGCCGGTTGCTGCAAGACATCACCCTCGAAAATTATATCGCCCGTCGTCGGGGTAAACGTTCCGCTGATCAAGTTAATGAGAGTGGTCTTGCCCGCGCCGTTCGGCCCTACAAGACCTAATATTTCTCCGCGCATGAGGCTGAAACTCACGTCTTGCAGGGCGACGAGCCCGTGAAAGCGCTTGGTGAGATTACGGGCTTCAAGAACGGGGTTCATGTCTGCTATACGCGGTTTTCGCGGATATTTTCACTAAAATAACGCAGGCCGAGTTTTCTGTAACGACGCCAGAGATCGGCGATTCCGTGAGGCATTAAAACCACGGCGACTACAATGACCACTCCGAAAAACAGGCTTGCCACGCTGGAAATCTTGGAGGACAGAATTTCCGAAATGCCGGAAAGCAAAAACGCTCCGGCGATCGGGCCCAACACCGATCCCGGGCCGCCAAATACCGCCATGATGATCATTTTGACGTTCAGGCTGATGTCAAACTCACCGCCGGGGTCGATGAAGGTGATCCAGTAGGCGTGAATACCGCCGGCAAGGGCGCTAAAGAAAGCGGCGATAGCGAAGGCCTGTATTTTGTATCGCGTGGTGTTGATGCCCATCGCCGCAGCGGCGTCCTCGTTTTCCCGAATCGCCATAAGACCGAAGCCAAAGCGGCTTCGGGATATATACCAAATTGAAACCGTAGTCGCTAGCAGCAGACCCAGAGCCGCTTCGTAGAACAAGGCGTCGTTCTTGACCAAAGGCAGGATGAGACCGATGTTGCGCCCGGCGATATCGAGGTTAGACACGATTGCCGGCACGACTTGCGCGAGCGCCAGTGTGGCTATCGCAAAATAATGCCCTCGCAGCCTCAGCACCGGCAGGCCTACCAAAACAGCGAAAATCGCGGCCACCAGGCCGCCCACTATCAGCGCGATGCCAAAGGGCAGATGATAATGGATCATGGCAATAGCGGTACCGTAGCTTCCCAAGCCGTAAAACACCGAACCACCAAACGAAGCGTATCCGGTATATCCCCCGATAATGCTCCAACCTTGTGCCAAGGTGGCAAGCATGAGCGTGCTGATGCCGAATTGCACCACTGTCGCGGGCGCGACCCACGGTACCGCGATGAGCAGCGCCAGTGTAGTGGCGAGGGCAAACCCGCGAAACAGTAAATTCATGTGGTTCTGCCCAGCAGGCCGGTGGGTCGGAATACCAGTACTAATACGAGAATCCCGAAGCTTGCAACATCGGTGTAGGTCGGCCCGAGATATAAGGCAGTCAGCGACTCCACTATGCCCAAGAATATGCCGCCAACGACTACCCCCAATGGGTTCTGCAGCCCGCCGATAATGCAAATCGCAAACGATTTAGCCGTAAGGCTGCCGCCGATATACGGATTGATCTGCGATACCACTCCGTAAAGATCGCCGGCTGCACCGGCAAGCGCCGCACCGAGCCCAAAAGTTATGGCATAGATGTGTCGGGTTTCGACACCGTAGAGGCGAGCGGCGGTCAAATTCTGTGCGGTTGCGCGTATAGCACGTCCCAGGCGCGCTTTTAGCAAAAAAAACCACAGACCCGCAGTGAGCAGTAAACCCGTGGCAAACGTCAAAATCCTCGCCACCGGGATGGTGGCGCCGAACAATGCGAAGTTCGCTCCCGCATAACCCGGATTGATGGTCCGGTAGTCCGCAGAAAAGAACATTTGCGCGAGATTGGCCAACACGACTTCAAATCCGAACGTCACGAGGAGCGTGTTAAACATGGGCGCGCGAATGATCAGATTGAGCACAAATCGCTGCAGCGTGTAGCCGAGCACGAACAGCGCAATCATCGCGGCGGGAAGCGCCACGAAGGGGTCAACGTGGTAGAGCGCAAACAGGTAATAGCACACGTAAGCGCCGAGCATGATGAAGGCACCGTGCGCCAGATTGACAATGTTAAGCACGCCCCACACTAGTGCAAGGCCCAGCGCCATCAGCGCATAAAGCCCGCCAAGCAGAATGCCGTTCGCCAGAACCTGCCAGAGCAGGACCATCTTATCTATGGTCCCAAGACGGCATCGGGTACAACGGTTGATTGATAAATCCCTTTTGCCCGTAGATCGGCACCAATTTGCGGTTCTGGATTTGCACCATTATTTGTGGCAAGCTGATCTGGCCTGCGGAACTGAATTGAATTCGCCCGTAGAGGCTTTCAAAATCAACATGCGCGATAGCATCCCTGACTTTAGCGGGATCCAGCGTGCCCGCAGCTTCTATGGCTTTGGCGAAAGCCTCGACATCAGCAACAGCGGATGCAGCATGGTAATCCGCATCGTATCGAAATTTGGCGGCATAATCCTTGGCAAACTCCTCGCCGTTTCCGAAGTATTCGTCTTTAAGATCAGCGGACGGCAGCCATGAGGTCATACCGAAAGCATAATCGGCGTCTTTGCCAAGCGCTTTGCGGAAGTCTTCGGTAGGCACGCCGACGGTGAAGGAGTAAAGCTTCGGGCTGACGTTAAGGCTTTTTGCCTGGCGAATAAAATTAAGCACCTCGGTCTCATGTCCCGCCACCAGAATTGCGTCCGGCTGCGATTCTTTGATCAGCGAAAGCAGCGAACTGAAATCAGAACTGTTGGCCGCATAGCGCTGGTCGAGAACCAGCTTAAATCCAGCTTTGGTAAGAATTTCACGTGTTCCGTCTGCGACGGAGACATCAAAGGCGTCGTCCGCGAACAGAAGGGCCACTTTTTCCGGCTTGGGCTGGAACTTTTCCATTGCAGCGATGGTGCTTGCAAAATATTTGCTGGCCAGCGGTAAAGTTCCAAAGATGTATTTATAGCCGCGGCTAAAAATCTGGTCCGAGGCGCCGCCGCCCTGGATCATTGGCACCTGATATTTTTCCGAAACCGAAGACGTGGCGAGTGCAAAATTGCTGGCGAAGGGCCCGAGCAAAAAATTCACTTTGTCCTCGGTGAGCAACTGTACGTATTGCCTTACGCTCAAGTTGACGTCCGACTGGTTGTCCAAGAGCTTTAAAGCCAACTTGTAATTGACGTTGCCTACTTTGATACCGCCTCTTTCGTTGATTTTTTCGATTGCAAACTCATAACCATCACGGTAGTAGCGGCCCGTATTAGCGAGAGGCCCAGTGACCTGTACTGAAGCACCTAAGGTGATGGTTCCCGCAAACGCTGAACTGGCTACGGAGAAAACTACGGCCATAAGAAACAATTGGATTGTGCGCATCATTTTGATTCCTCCTCGTTTGGGATTTTTATGAATTGGATGAACTGCCTGAGGCTAAATTTGAGATCCTCCAGACAACCTCGCAATGAACTGTTGCCTACGACCTGAAGCCAAGTATGTTGGTCTTTGTTGGTAGTTTAACCGGCAGGGCACCCCTTTACAATCTACTGCATTTTGTGATGGAGAAATAATATAAAGACAGGTAGCAAAAAACCATTGCAAATATTGTCATTCTTGCTGGATTTTCCGGCACGTAGCGGAACCGCCGGGAATTGGTCCGTGGAGTCGAAATGGTCCCAGTCGTCCAGGCAATAGGCGAAGCTATTGCCGAGCAAAAGGTATCTTACGCCGCAAGCGAAACCGGCCGAGACGGGTTTGAACGCGTGCTATCGCAGCTGTGCCGGGAATGAATCGGCGGGTACTACAGTTTCGGCGCTTCTGTTTGCGGACGGTTGGCAGTGCGGCGACTGTATTTATTTTTCGCTCGATAAAAGGCGAGCACGCCAGGTCGGCAGGTAGAGCAGCACGTTCATTTGCATACCGCGAGGGCCAGGGCTTGGAGCACGTCGCCGCTGCGGTTATTTTGCACAAAAGCGGCCACACCCGAATCCTGCAATTTCCATCCAGGTTTGAGATTGAATGTCTGCTGAATCTGGGCATCGCCTTGCGAATCGATGGAAACGGGCCCAATCAGTTCGCGCACCACAAAGTCGTGGTGTAGAGTGTGCCCGCTGTTTTCCCCGGCTTTTATATCGTTGCTGAGATTGTTCTCGTAAAGCGCGAGATAGATTTCGGTGTTTTGGCGTTCGGACGCGCTAGGCACCACAATTTTTCCGGAGATATGCAGTTTGCCCTGAGCAGGCGTGCTTAGGGTCAGGCTAATATTCGCGAGCGGTTTCAGTCGGTTGATTTCCTTGACCCTTTCGCTTGTGCTGTCCCATATGAGACCGCGACGATAATCTTTTCCATCCAGCACCAGTTGCGGCGTGTAGACGAAGTTGGACCGGTTGATATGGGCCATCTGGCGCTGGCGCTCGGAGAAATTTGGTTGCGCGAATTCGTCTCGCCACCCCAAGTAGTTCCAATAGTCCACGTGAAAAGCCAGCGGAACAATCCGGTCGCTGGTAAGACCCTCGGACGGAAGTCGGCTTAGCCACTCATCGGCAGGCGGGCAACTGCTGCAGCCTTCCGAAGTATAGAGTTCCAGCAAGGCCACGCGTTGCTTCCCGCTACTTGCCGAGCATTGGCCACCAGAAGCGGGAGAAATGACGCTGCTGAAAAGAATTGCTGCCAGGAAAATGCTTGCGTTTTTCATAGAATGCTGTGGCCTCACGACACCTGCGAATTAGTCGCTCAAATCCCCGAAAAATGACAGCCGCCAAAATGATAAGTTCAGCAGAATGTTTTTCATGTAACAGCTATTTTGATATCATTTAACTTCAGTTTATGCTCAATATTGATCTTCACAGCCATTCTACCGTTTCAGACGGACTGTTATCTCCTGAAGAATTAATGCAGCGGGCAGCATCAAGAGGGGTTTGCGCGCTGGCCCTCACCGATCACGATGATATTGGCGGACTGTCGCGCGCCCGCGACGCTGCATATCGACTCGGGATACATTTTATCAACGGGGTGGAAATTTCGGTTAGCCGGTGCAGCCAGACTTTGCATATCGTGGGTTTGCGCATTAATCCGGAATATCCGGCGTTGTTGCGGGGACTGGAAGTTATCCGGTTAAGCCGCGCGGGACGCGCGCAGAGGATTGCAGCCGAACTTGAAAAATCGGGAATACGCGACAGCCTGGCTGGAGCGGCCCGATACGCCGGTAATCCTAATCTGATTGGGCGCGCTCACTTTGCGCGTTTTCTCGTCGAACGGGGTATTGCGGAGGATGTGAAAAGCGTATTCCAGAAATTTCTCAAACGAGGCAAGCCGGGCTACGTGGAGCACCGTTGGGTATCGCTCGCGGAAGCGGTAACCTGGATCACGGCAAGCGGGGGTATTGCGGTTTTAGCGCATCCAGGCCGCTACCCGGTTAGCGCCACACAAATGCAGCAGCTGCTTGGCGAGTTCAAGGAGCTGGGCGGCGCGGCCCTCGAAGTGGTGTCCGGGAGCCATACGTCGGAACAGTATGCGGTTTTTGCGCGGTATTCGAAACAATTCGACCTGCTTGCGTCAGTCGGCTCGGATTTTCACGGTCCCGGAGAAAGCCGCCGCGACGTTGGTCAGTTGCCGGAATTGCCCGATGGCTGCGTGCCGGTGTGGGAATTATGGTCGGATTCGAAGTCCGACGTGCGTGCAAAAAGACAAGTGTGAGATTTTGCATGGCGCAGTTCTTTTCGATACATATCGATAACCCTCAGCGGCGGCTCATTCGGCAGGCTGCGGCAATAATTCGCGATGGTGGCGTCATCGTCTATCCAACCGACTCCTGTTATGCGCTGGGTTGCCACATTGGAGACAAAAATGCCATGCGGCGCATAAGAGAAATTCGCAGCGTGGACGAAAAACATCATTTCACGCTGGTTTGCCGCGATCTTTCGGAAATCTCGCGCTATGCCAGGGTGGATAACCGACAATACCGCCTGCTTAAGGCTGCAACGCCGGGAAGCTATACTTTTATTCTTCGTGCGAGCCGCGAAGTGCCGAAGCGATTGCAGCATCCAAAGCGCAAAACGATTGGACTGCGCGTACCAAATCACGCCGTGGTGCGCGAGTTGCTGGGCGAAATGAATGAACCCCTCTTAAGCAGCACTTTGCTATTGCCAGGCGACAATATGCCACTCAATGACGCCACGGAAATCCGCAATCGCCTCGAGCACAGCGTGAATTTGGTGTTGGATGGTGGCCCGTGTGGCGTAGAGATGACTACCGTGGTTGATCTTACGGAAGAAATCCCGTTACTGCTGCGCAAGGGCAAAGGTAGTCCGTCGGTATTCGGACTGCACTAAGAGAAAATGGGTTCAGATTTAATTCGGACCATCGCGATTTATGCGTTACCGGTGATATTTGCCATAACCTTGCATGAAGCGGCGCATGGTTACGTCGCCAAGCATTTCGGCGACATGACGGCCTATGCGCAGGGGCGCATAAGTCTTAACCCCCTTCGGCATATCGACATGACAGGTACCATTATCGTGCCGCTGGTGCTGCTCCTGATAAGCAAACTTTTTGGAGGGAGTGGAATACTGTTTGGCTGGGCTAAGCCGGTGCCGGTTAATTTCTCCGGTCTACGCCATCCCAAACAGGATATGTTTTGGGTCGCAGCCGCCGGTCCGGGGGCGAATCTGATTATGGCGATGTTTTGGGCTCTGGTGCTTAAGTTTGCGCTCACCATTCCTGCGAGTGCTTATACGCTCCCCATGAGCCTTATGGGGAAGGCAGGCATCCAGATTAATGTGGTGCTAATGGTGCTAAATCTTTTGCCGGTTCCGCCGTTGGACGGCGGCCGAATCGCTGTGAGCCTGCTTCCACACCGTCTTTCTCATCGATTTTCCAGTATTGAGCCCTACGGCCTGTTTATTTTGCTGCTGTTGCTTTTTAGCGGCGTTCTCGGGATTATCATGTGGCCTTTGGTAAATACAGTGATGCGACTCATTAGTTCGGTCCTAAATTTGTGAGAGAGGCAGATTAAAAGGTTATATGTTTACCGAACGGGTGCTATCGGGTATGCGTCCTACCGGCAGGCTGCATCTGGGGCATTATCACGGGGTTTTGAAAAACTGGGTGCAGTTGCAGAACGAGTACCCGTGCCTATTTTTTGTCGCCGACCTGCACGCGCTTACAACCCATTACGATACCCCGGAAATCATCGAACAAAACGTCTGGGACATGTTGGTAGACTGGCTCGCCGCCGGTATTGATCCGTCACAAGCGACTCTATTCATTCAATCGCGAATTCCGGAACATGCGGAACTGCATCTTTTGCTTTCCATGATTACACCTCTGGGATGGCTTCTGCGCGTGCCTAGTTACAAAGATCAGCAGGAAAAACTCAGCGACAAGGATTTAAGCACGTATGGTTTTTTAGGTTATCCACTGCTGCAAAGCGCTGATATTCTAATTTACCGTGCAAGCCGCGTCCCCGTGGGCGAGGACCAGGTGCCGCATGTCGAATTTACACGCGAGCTCGCGCGGCGGTTTAATCATCTGTACGGCCGAGAAAAAGATTTTGAGATTAAAGCAAAAACGGCAGTGAAGAAACTTGGCGCAAAAAACAGCAAACTCTACCAACAATTCCGCGCACGCTACCAAGAGCAGGGCGATAGCGATGCGTTGGTCGCGGCGCGCGAGTTAATCGATAAGCGGCAGAATCTTACCCTGGGCGATCGCGAGCGCTTGTTTGGTTTTTTGGAAGGCGTGGGCCGAGTGATATTGGCTGAGCCGCGAGCCTTGCTTACCGAGGCTTCGAAGATGCCAGGGCTGGATGGGCAAAAGATGTCCAAGTCGTACAACAATACCATCGAATTGCGTGAGGACCCGGCAAGTGTCGCGAATAAAATTCGTACCATGCCTACGGACCCGGCGCGCGTCAAACGCACTGACCCTGGAGATCCTGACAAATGTCCAGTATGGCAATTGCACTTGGTCTATTCTGATAAGCAACGACAGGATTGGGTGCAAACGGGCTGCAGAAGCGCCGGTATCGGCTGCCTGGAATGCAAACAGCCGGTGATCGACGCCGTGCTGCTTGAGCAAAAGCCAATGCGCGAGCGTGCGCAGATGTATCTCGATGACCCGGCGCTAATACGTAACATCATTGCCGACGGCTGCGAAAAAGCACAGAAGCTCGCGCAAGAAACGCTGCGTGATGTGAAACAGGTAATGGGTTTGAGTTACGCTTGAGCGCCTTGCGAAGAGAGAAGCCATGAATCAGCCGGAAGCAGTGATCGCGCGCTTATATGGTGAACCGGTTCTTGAGGTCCCGCAGGATTTATATATCCCGCCGGATGCGTTGGAAGTATTTCTCGATACGTTCGAGGGGCCGCTTGATGTGCTGCTTTATCTTATTCGAAAAAACAATCTGAACGTGCTTGATATTCCAATGGCGGAACTTACACGCCAATACATGGCGTATGTAGATATGATGCATGCGCATCAGCTGGAACTCGCAGCCGAGTATCTATTAATGGCAGCATTGTTGATCGAAATCAAGTCGCGCATGCTTCTGCCGCGCCCGATTCAAGTGCAGGATGAACAGGTAGATCCACGCGCAGAACTCGTCAGGCGTCTGTTGGAATACGAGCAGATCAAGCTTGCCGCACGCAGTCTTGATGCGTTGCCTCAGGCCGGACGCGATTTCGCTTTGCTTGATGTGTGGATTGAACAGGCAGCAGCAAAGCGACTGCCGCAAATCAAGCGCGACGATTTAAGGGATGCGTGGTTAAGTCTAGTGGCACGGGAGCGCATGAACCGTCATCACAGCGTCACGCGCGAACAATTATCGGTGCGTGAACGCATGACGCGCATATTGCGGCGATTGCAGGGTCTAAAATTCGTTGAATTCCACGAGCTATTTGAACGTGGCAGGGGAATTCCGGAGCTGCTGGTGACCTTCCTCGCTGTGCTTGAATTGGCTCGCGAAAATTTGGTGAGTGTTACGCAACAAGAAGCGTATGCCGCAATCTATGTAAAACTTAACGAGTTCTCTCCCGATGTATGAATTGAAAGAAATTAAACTTATACTTGAAACAGCGTTGCTTGGAAGCTCAGAACCGCTTCCAATCTCCGAACTAAAAAAGTTATTCGAAAACGAACTGGATTCAGAAACGTTACGCAAGCTGCTGGATGAATTGCGCCAGGAGTGGTGCGGCAAGGGCATAGAGCTTGTCAACGTTGCAAGCGGCTGGCGGTTTCGCACCAAGCCCGAATATCAAAAATATTTGGATCGACTGAATCCGGACAAACCGCCGCGCTACTCGCGTGCTGCGATGGAAACTCTCGCTATTATCGCTTACCGTCAGCCGGTTACGCGCGGTGACATTGAACAAATTCGCGGCGTTGCGGTGTCTACTCATGTAATCAAATTGCTTGAAGACCGAGGATGGATAGACGTGATCGGGCATCGTGAAACGCCGGGGCGCCCGGCTTTATATGCCACCACCAAGAGTTTTCTCGACGATTTAAGCCTTTGCTCGCTGGACGACCTCCCTCCGCTTGAAGACATCGGCAGCCTGGAAAAAGAACTCAATCTCTAAGTGCGGCTGCGCGAATCAGATTAATTTTTGGGATTGCCTTGCGGTTGCGCTAGAACATTTTTCGTGATGCAGGATTTCAGCATGGCGTTTCCTGTTGCTATGAATTCGGGGGAGCATTTTGTTCAAGTCTTCGCTGTCAATTTCTTGACGGATTTAACCTTAGTTTGCTATAGTCCCATGTCTAACAGACGCGGGGTGGAGCAGTCTGGCAGCTCGTCGGGCTCATAACCCGAAGGTCGTAGGTTCAAATCCTGCCCCCGCAACCAATGCTCTTTAACAAATCACAGCCGATAAGTGTGGGCGCTTGGTTTTGAGCGCTATGCCGGTTCTTTTCCGGCATGGAACTTTTATAAAGTCAAGTGCTCGCAAGATGTAATTCGTCAAGCGAGAGTTTAAGATCAAATTGAAGAGTTTGATCCTGGCTCAGATTGAACGCTGGCGGCATGCCTTACACATGCAAGTCGAACGTGAAAGCGGGGCAACCCGCAAGTAGAGTGGCGGACGGGTGAGTAATGCATCGGAACGTGTCCAGTAATGGGGGATAACCTAGCGAAAGTTAGGCTAATACCGCATACGATCTTCGGATGAAAGCGGGGGCTGCAGCACTAAGAGCTTTTGGCAAAAATGGCCAAAGTCGCGCCAAGAGTTCTTAGTGCTGCACCTCGCGTTATTGGAGCGGCTGATGTCTGATTAGCTAGTTGGTGAGGTAAAAGCTTACCAAGGCGACGATCAGTAGCTGGTCTGAGAGGACGGCCAGCCACACTGGGACTGAGACACGGCCCAGACTCCTACGGGAGGCAGCAGTGGGGAATTTTGGACAATGGGGGCAACCCTGATCCAGCCATGTCGCGTGAGTGAAGAAGGCCTTCGGGTTGTAAAGCTCTTTCGTCCGGAACGAAACGGTGGATGCTAACACCATCCACTCCTGACGGTACTGGAAGAAGAAGCACCGGCTAACTACGTGCCAGCAGCCGCGGTAATACGTAGGGTGCGAGCGTTAATCGGAATTACTGGGCGTAAAGCGTGCGTAGGCGGTGGCTCAAGTCAGATGTGAAATCCCCAGGCTTAACCTGGGAATTGCATTTGAAACTAGGTCGCTAGAGTTTGGCAGAGGGGGGTGGAATTCCACGTGTAGCAGTGAAATGCGTAGAGATGTGGAGGAACACCGATGGCGAAGGCAGCCCCCTGGGCTAAGACTGACGCTGAGGCACGAAAGCGTGGGGAGCAAACAGGATTAGATACCCTGGTAGTCCACGCCCTAAACCATGTCAACTAGTTGTCGGGGGAGCAATCTCTCGGTAACGCAGCTAACGCGTGAAGTTGACCGCCTGGGGAGTACGGTCGCAAGATTAAAACTCAAAGGAATTGACGGGGACCCGCACAAGCGGTGGATTATGTGGATTAATTCGATGCAACGCGAAAAACCTTACCTACCCTTGACATGTACCGAACCCTGATGAAAGTCAGGGGTGCCCGAAAGGGAGCGGTAACACAGGTGCTGCATGGCTGTCGTCAGCTCGTGTCGTGAGATGTTGGGTTAAGTCCCGCAACGAGCGCAACCCTTGTCATTAATTGCCATCATTTAGTTGGGCACTTTAATGAGACTGCCGGTGACAAACCGGAGGAAGGTGGGGACGACGTCAAGTCCTCATGGCCTTTATGGGTAGGGCCTCACACGTAATACAATGGCCGGTACAGAGGGTTGCCAACTCGCAAGGGGGAGCCAATCCCAGAAAGCCGGTCGTAGTCCGGATTGTTCTCTGCAACTCGAGAGCATGAAGTCGGAATCGCTAGTAATCGCGGATCAGCATGTCGCGGTGAATACGTTCCCGGGTCTTGTACACACCGCCCGTCACACCATGGGAGTGGGTTTCACCAGAAGCAGATAGCTCAACCGCAAGGGGGGCGTCTACCACGGTGAGATTCATGACTGGGGTGAAGTCGTAACAAGGTAGCCGTATCGGAAGGTGCGGCTGGATCACCTCCTTTCTAGAGT
>DATIXX010000056.1 GCA_035518095.1 Burkholderiales bacterium
CTCCGGGGCGAATTTTTCAAAGGCCGATTTCAGCTTTTCGTCGCTCACCGGCGTCAACTTGTCGGGAGCAAACCTTTTCGATGCGAATCTCAGTGGTGCCGATTTCTCATCTGCCAACCTGAGCAATGCCAGTTTGCGCGAGGCAAAAATTTTCGACACTGACTTTACCGGCGCGAATTTAACCGGCGCGGATTTTACTGGCGCCGAATTTCGCAACGTCAGGGGACTGGATAAAGCCCAGACCGAAAACGCTAAAGGACTTCCGCACTAGTTCGAGCGTTCCTGAAACATGGATTGCTTAGCCTGACGAGCAATGTTCAAGAAAGCACTGGCTTAAATGAAGGCGCTTATTCAGGCGGTGCTCCTCACAACCATGCTTGCGCCGCTTGCGGCATATAGCGAGGGCCAGCCCGGGCCGCAATCGCGCCCGATGCCGGATAAGCGCGCGCTGTTTCTCCAGCTGGAAAAAGTGGACGTCGTTTCCGAGGGCGCTAAAGATGCTAGGAGCGAGTTGTATGTATTTTTTGATCCCAATTGCTACTACTGCCATCTAACGTGGAAAGCGCTGCAGCCGTATGAAAATGTCGGGCTGCAAGTACGTTGGGTGCCGGTCGCTTACCAGAAACCGAGCTCTGTAGGACGCGCGGCAGCCATCATGGAGGCGCGCGACAGAAAAGCCGCGATGCGCGAAAACGAAAGCAACTATGACAGTGCACACTACGACGGCGGCATCAAGCCAATGGATACGCCACCGGTTCGGCTGACCGCGCAACTACAGGCAAATATCCGGCTCATGCAAGAGTTCGGCGCTCCCGGGACTCCCTTGCTCGTCTGGAAAGATAAGAATGGAAAGGTGCAGACGAAGATTGGTGTCCCGCGCTTGTCGCAACTTCCGCAAATTACCGCGCTCCCGGAACAGAAAGTCACCGACCCGGAACTTGCGAATTTCCATTGACCGCGAATCGCGGCGCAAAAGAACACATCATCTCGTTCCCTTGCGCCAGGCTTGAGGCGGTCCTGTAGTATTAACATCGAATGTTTCGCCTAGCGTTTTACACGACAATGCGTTGGGAGAGCGAATACTGAGATTTATCCGCGGCATCCGGATTGTTCCGGGCGAGCAGCGCATGTGTGGTTGCAGCGGCAAGACGCATTTAGCCCGGTTACCCCGGCACTAGAAGGTGCTGCAATGCCAGATCACCGCGCAACGGGCCGCGCATTGGAGTGAGCTTCGGGCCTTGTTATGCGTGATGAATTATTTCGTTCGCGCCGGTTCGGTGGGTTAAAATTGCCTTCCCGCATCAGTCCCGCATAAAATTGCGCACACACCACCTGTGGCCGATTCAGGCTAAAGCGGAAAAATCGGGTTTCATGAATTTCGTCCAGATATAATTACATCTAACATTCATTCAAAACACGGCGATGAGCAGTGATATAACGGCACAGGCCGAACCGGGCGCGCAAACTGGACAGGAGAAGACTGACGGTCCAGTGACCCCCGGCAGCGAAGCGCACAAGCGGCTTTTCTGCCGCATGCTTCTCGATACTCATAACCCATACAAGCCGGCAATCATCGATTGGCCGAAATTGAACGAAGAGGCGCGCCTGCGCTTGGTTACCTTGCCGATTTGGGACATCGCAGTGCAAACAGAAGGCAAGGCCGAGATCCGCGTGCTCAGCTACGCCAAATTGATCAGCGACCCCCTGCTTAAGCAGGCGGTTGAACTTAACGGATTTGAGGAAGGCCGTCACAGAGTCGTGCTTTCAAATATGGTGGCCGCCTATGGCATTAAACTCGCCGATGAACCGCCATACAACCCGCCGGCCGATTCAGAGTGGGCCTTCATGGTTACGGGTTACAGCGAGTGCGTGGACAGCTTTTTCGCTTTCGGACTTTTCGAACTGGCCAAACGCTCGGGCTTTTTCCCGCCCGAACTGGTCGATACGTTCGAACCCGTCATGCAGGAGGAATGTCGTCACATTCTTTTTTACATCAACTGGGTCGCATGGCACCGGAAGAATTTACCGTGGTGGAAGAGGCCGATCTTCGACGCGCGCCGGGCGGCGGTATTCTTGTTTCTGATATGGGAGCGTCTTGATATGGGGCGCGCGGTGGGCGGCGACAACAACTTTACAATGACAGGACATGAATCGATGGGGATCGATGTGAATATTTCGGGCCTGATGGGCACCTGCCTGGATGAAAACGACCGCCGCATGAGTGGCTATGACGAACGACTGCTTCGCCCCACATTCGTGCCGCGCCTGGTGCGCTTTGCCCGCCGTTTCATGCGCAAGCCGCGCTAAGCCGTACGTAGTGCTAATATTTCATCGCGGCTCGCGAACGTCAGTTGTTAACGAAAATATTCGGGGAGGTGTTGAAGTGAAGGTTGGCTCTCAAGTTCACAAGGAATTGTTCTGTCGCGACTTCATAGATACTCACCAGCGTTTCGAACCAAACGAGCTGCCGTGGCCCAAACTTGACGATAAAGATATCGGACGGCTGCGCGCGGTGCCGTTTTGGCAGGAAGTTTTCCACACTGAGCGCCGTGCCGGAGCAATCGTCGCGGCATTCGCGGAAACGGTTCATGACCCGCTCTTGCGTGAAACAATTGATCTGCAGGGTTTCGAGGAAGCGCGCCACGCGCGCCTCATCCGTTTCATGATAGACCAGTACGGTCTCGATGCGACTGAGCGGCCTCTGGAGCCGCTGCCCGACGACATCGAAACCGCTTTCATCGACTTCGGTTATGGCGAATGCCTCGATGCGTTCCTCGGCTTCGGCGTATTCAAGATTGCGCGTGATTCCGGTTTTCTGCCGGATGCCATGTTTTCGGTTTTCGACATTTTAATGCTCGAAGAGACAAGGCATATCGTATTCTTCGTAAACTGGATGGCCTACCGGGAGGCGCTCCACGGCCGGGGATTTGCGCCTCTTAGGGCGGTCACGGCTGCCAAGTATTACGGCAGGGCCGTTCAGCGGCTTGTCGGGACCATACGTACCGGCGCCGAAGGTGACGGACAGGAATTTTCCGCGACCCAAGCGAATATTTTTTTGGAAGGTTTCAGTATCAAAAAGCTGCTTGCAAACTGCCTCACGGAGAACAAGAGGCGAATGAGCCAATTTGACCAAAGACTGCTCAGGCCGCAGTTGCTTCCGACGTTAGGGCGGCTTGTGTTTTCCGGAATGAAGCTGTGGCCAAGCCGCTGAGCACGGCCCGGTGAATAATGACCTGCCCGAGACCTAAAGAACAGGACCCGGGATCGTGAAAATTGGCAGCAGCCTAATCGCGCTGGCAGGTTTTGCCCTTGCTATATATCTGGTCGGCGCAGAGGGTTTTAATGCGGTATTCCAGTCTCTGAACGCCGCGGGCTGGACCGGACTTGCGAGCATCACCCTGTTTCACGCGCTACCCACCGTACTATGCGGAACCGCTTGGTGGCTTCTGCTGCGTCACCATTCCTCGGAGAGCTGGACGCTGCTCTCTTGGGTTCGCTGGCTGCGTGATGGCATCGACGGCGTTCTTCCCATCGTGCCCGTGAGCGGGGACATGGTCGGCGTGCGCGTCCTTGCGTTACGTGGTTTGCGGCTTGCCGGGGCGAGCGTCATCGTCGATATGACCGCGGAGTTGTTGAGCCAGACCCTATTTGCAGTAATCGGCTTTGGCGTGCTTATCGCAATCCACCCGGACTCGCCTTATCTGCTATGGATTGGCATCGGCATATTGGCGATGGCCGGGCAGTTTATCGGTTTTCTTGTTGCACAGAAGAAAGGATTATTTCGTTTTATCGAGCGTCTGTGGCGCAAGCGCAAAAAAGAGCCTCCGGAAATCGACGACCGCACGCTTCATGACCAGATCATTACTCTCTACAGCGATCGGTGGGATTTTATCGGATGCATATTCATTCATCTCATTGCCTGGATCGTCGGGGCGTTTGAGGCTTGGCTGGGACTCTGGTTCATGGGACAGCGATTGGATATCGGCAGGGTGCTTGCGATTGAAAGCCTGATCTATGCGCTGCGGAGCGTGACGTTTTTCGTTCCGCTCGGGGCGGGGGTGCAAGAGGGTGGGTACGTCCTGATCGGCGGTTTGCTGGGGTTAGGGCCGGAACTCGCGTTGGCGGTTTCGCTCCTCAAGCGCGCCCGGGATCTGATAATTGGAATACCTGCGTTGCTCGTCTGGCATCACATCGAACGGCGCAAGATGGCGCGGGATTCCATATCCTGACGTATATCGCGAGCAAATCCGGCCGAAGGTTGTCTAATCGGGTTTTATCCTTTGTAAACCGCCGTTGCGCGAGGTTGCGCCGTACGCGAGTATAGGGCATTTAAAACGCATTTTCTTTGAAACCAACGGCATAAATTTGCGTGCCTGAAGGGATTGTAATAATCTTGCAAAACCAGCTTTCCGAAATTTATTCCCCGTGAAGTTAGACGATACATTGTTGGAGGATTGGCGCGCCCGCGCGCTCGCCGCAGAGCAGGAAGTCGGCCGCGCCGTGATCGGGCTGGAGCGTGCGGTTCGTCTCATCACCATCGCAGTGTTTGCGCGCGGCCATGTGCTCCTTGAAGGCGACGTCGGCGTCGGCAAAACCACCTTGTTACGCGCTTTTACGCGCGTCATTGGCGGCGCCTACCAGCGCGTCGAAGGTACCATGGATCTTATGCCGAATGACCTGGTGTATTACACTTACATCGGCGAAGACGGAAAACCGCGCGTGGATCCCGGGCCGCTTTTGAAAAGCGGCGAGCAACTGTCAGTGTTCTTCTTTAATGAAATCAACCGTGCCCGCCCACAGGTGCACTCGCTGCTGCTCAGGGTGATGGCGGAACGCAGTGTCTACGCTTTCAACCGCGAGTACCGGTTTCCGTATCTTACGGTTTTTGCTGATCGCAACCGCGTGGAGCGGGAGGAAACTTTTGAGATTTCGGCCGCAGCGCGCGACCGCTTTATGATGGAAATTCTGATCGAGGTTCCCGCGGAAGCTGATAATCAGCGCCAGCTGGTTTTTGATCAGCGCTTTCACGACGTAGACGCGCTTATCGAAGGCGTACGGGCCGATATCCTCGACTACAGGCAGCTGGATGCAATAGCCACGCATATTCAGCGCCAAATTCAGGCCAGGGAGGCACTGCAGCAATACGCGCTGGATCTGTGGCGCGCCACGCGCAACCCGGCCGAATTTGGCATAAGCATCGAAGGCGCGGACATGCAGCAGCTGATATTGGCCGGGGCAAGCCCACGTGGCATGAGCATGTTGCTGCGCGCCGCGCGGGTAGCGGCATGGTTGAGCGGTCGCGGATACGTTGCGCCGGAAGACCTGCAGGCGGCTTATTTCGAAACTGTTGGCCATCGCGTGTTTTTCAAACCGGTCTACGAATTGCGCCGCTCGGAATTAGCGCACGAGCTGATGCGGCGGATTATCGAGAAGATCGCTGCGCCATAACTCGGTTCGGCGCTTACCACCAATCCCGTGGTGCAGGAATTTTATTATCGTATTTGGTGGCGCCCCCGCGGGCCGCGTCCCGGTCACCATCGCGGCACGCAACGTGGCGGAGTGTCCGATTTTCTAGGATATTTGCCGCTGCTGTCTTTTCCGGATCCGCGAAGGCTCGATATTCTTACGAGTTTGCGCGATCCGTTCGAAGAATGGAGGGTGCGCGTGTACAGCCAGAATACCGCGATCTCTGTTTACCTGATTGCCGATTTGTCCGCTTCGATGGGATTCAGCGGTGCGCTGAGGAAACTCGATGTGCTTTCCGATTTGACCGCTTCTCTGGGTTATACCGCTTTTCGCACCGGTGATTCGTTCAGTTTTATCGGGTGCGATGAAACGGTTCGCAAGGAATTTATATTGCCTCCCACGCATGCCAGGGATGCGGGGGTGGAATGGGGCGGAAGACTACGCACATTTCGGGCCACGGGCAAGAATGCTGCGGGACTGCTGCAAGCGCAAAATTTTCTTCGCAGCCAGCGTGGGTTGGTGTTTCTGGTTTCCGATTTCCATTTTCCGCTTAATTTTCTCCAGGAGGTGCTGGGAAGCCTCTCGCGCCACCAAATAGTACCTATCGTGCTTTGGGACAAGGCGGAATTTGAAACATTACCCGCGTCGGGCATCGCTTGGGTTCGGGACAGTGAAACCGGCAGACGCCGGGTGCTGTGGTTGCGGCCGGATTTTTGGGAAAAGACGGCAAAGCGGTTCGCGCAGCGCCGCCGGGATCTTGAGCATGTATTTGCGGCCAATCAAATCCAACCGTTTTTCCTCTCCGGCGCGTTCAAAGCGGAGCGACTTACCGAGTATTTTTTGAGTCGAGGCGCCAGTGCGGCCCGATAATAGAGTCTGGACGGCGGCATTGTGCGCGATTTTGTTTTTGTCAATGCGCCCTGCGTCCGCGAACTCGCCAATACTTAACTTTCAGGTGGCAAACCCGCGACCGTTTGGCTATGTCATCGGCGACACAATAAAGCAGACAATCGAGCTTGAAGCAGCCAAGCCGTTTCAACTCGATACCGGTAAACTTCCGAAGACGGGCCGCTTGGGTACCTGGATCGCCCTGCAAGAGATCAAACTTGCCACCATGCCTGGCCTGAACTCGAATCGTTACCGCCTGAATCTGACCTACCAGCTGATCAACTCGCCCGAGGCGGTAAAGACTCTGTCTCTGCCGAAATTGAGCCTGCAACTGGTGAGCGGGGAAAAGGTAGTAGCGCAGGAGGTTCCGGAGTTTACTTTCAGCGCAGGTCCGCTCACGCCGCCACACACGCCGGCTGCCGAGGGCGTGTATCTGATGCGCCCTGACCATCTTCCACCGCTCATCTCTCCGACAATGCATCGCGTTTGGTTTTTCTTCTTTTTATCAATATTGCTTTTGGCGCTGCTCTATATGGGATATTTGCGCTTTGGGCTGCCTTGGGGAGGACCGCGGCCATTCGCTTGGGCTTACCTGGATTTGAGGCGCTTGGCGAAGCGGGCTGATAGCGACGAAGCATTTCGCCAGGCGCTGCGCAGGATGCACCGGGCTTTCGACCAGACAGCTGGGCGGCCGCTATTTCGCGGAGAGCTCGATGCTTTCTTTGCGCAACGCCCGCGCTTTGCGCAAATGCGGGCCAACACTGAAAAGTTTTTCAAACTATCGCAAAACGAATTTTTCGGTATCGGCGCAGGTGAACGGCCGATGCAGTGGCTGCTTAGATTCTGTCGCGACTGGCGTGGCGCGGAGGCCGAATGAGCTTTGACGTAATTCATTCCTGGGTACTGATGTTGCTTCCGCTCGCGCTTTTGCCATTGCTGCGAACAGGCAGGAAAAGTCTGGCCTATTCCTGGCTGCCGCAGCTTCCGCCCGATCCCATGTCCGATGTGCTGGAATGGCTGCTGCGCTCCTTAGGCGTTCTTGCCTTGGCCGCTTTGATCCTTGGTCTGGCCGGCTTATACCGCTCGGAAGAGTCGATACAACGCATTGGGCGCGGGGCGCAAATTGTTTTGCTGCTGGACCGCAGCTCCAGCATGGACCAGCCTTTCAACTTGCAGCAAATTTTCGATACTAGTCATCCATCCAAGGAGAATGTGGCGCGCGGCCTGCTTGCCAAATTCGTAGCAGGCCATCCCGAAGACATGTTCGGGCTGGTGGAATTCAGCACCAATCCAATACGCGTCCTGGATTTTACCCAGAAACAGGACGTGATTCAGGCCGCGATTGCCGCCGCCGGTATTGGGCGCGGACTCTGGGAAACCGATATGGGACGCGGCCTCGAAGCCGCGCTGGATTACTTCGCCGGCCTTCCCTATACGGGCTCGCGCGTCATCGTTTTGGTTTCCGATGGGGGCGCAAACCTCGACCCGGAAACTGGCGAACGCATTGCAAATCTGATGAGGCGCTACCGTGTTGGACTGTATTGGCTTTACATCCGCTCCTTCAGAAGTCCGGGCCTGTTCGTTCCCGTTCCACCGCGGGAACTCGACACGATGCCTGAGCTGGCTCTGAACGCGTTTTTCAAGAACTTGGGTACGCCTTACCACCCATTCGAGGCCGATAATCCGCATGCCCTGCAGCAGGCAATTGCTGACATAGGCCAACTTGAAAATCATCCGCTGCGCTACGAGGACATATTGCCTAGGCGCAACTTATCCGAATATTGTTTCGGCGCATCGCTTCTCTGCTGTGTGATCCTGCTGCTTGCCAAAAGCATGGAGGTGATGGCTTGGCGTTAAAACACAAAATGCGTTTTGCAATCTACGTCGTGCTCGCGTCGCTCCTTGCCGCGGCCGTGGAAGGATATCAGCTTCATCGCGTTGACGTTTTTAATCGGGCGATACGCGATGGCTCTGCCGCCACATTAAACGGGGGTCTGCCCTACGAAGTTTTGTTCGCCAAGGCTTATTATCTCGATCGCGCGGGCAAGCACCAGCAAGCACTTTCGCTTTATCAAGAAGTGATAAACCAAGGCAATGCGCGGCTTGCGGCCGCCGCGAAATACAACAGCGGCAATATCAATTTGCGCGAAGCGCTGGCAAAGCGCGGCCCGGCGGCCAATGCTGAAGCTCTGCCGCTTATTGAACTTGCCAAGCAAAGCTACCGCGAAGTGCTGCGCGTAGACAGTGACGACTGGGATGCCCGCTACAATCTGGAGCGCGCGTTGCGCCTCGTGCCGGAAAAGGAGGAGAAAGCGGCTACCGCGCAATCGTCCCAAGGAGAAAGGCAGTTTACCACCATGAAATCGTATACCCTTGGGCTGCCGTGATGAATTTTCGCGCTCATAAAAGTCTACTGCGCCGGGATTTGCACTTTGCCTTATTGCTCATAGTTTGCATCATGCTGATTTTCGCGCTGCTCAATCCTCACGCCCGGCTACAACACGACATTTTCGATTACTTGGTGGTAGTGGATATCACGCAGAGCATGAATACCCTTGATTACCATGAGCGGAACAAACCCGTGAGCCGGTTAGCGTTTGCCAAGCAGGCGCTGCGTGAGGCGCTGCTGCGTTTACCCTGCGGCTCCAAAATCGGGCTGGGAATATTTACCGCGGACCGTTCCTATGTTTTGTTTGAACCGGTGGAAATTTGTGCCAATTACCAGGCGATTTCCAGCACGCTTGCGAACATCGACAACCGCATGGATTGGCTGAACAGAAGTGAAATCGCCAAGGGATTGTATTCCGGGCTGAGAACGGTTGTCGGCCTTCCCGGACGCCCCGCGCTGGTGTTCATTACCGACGGCCAGGAAGCCCCGCCGATTAATCCGCGCCTCCCGCCGGTGTTCAATGGGAAACCCGGCGAGGCCAAAGGCGTGATCATCGGCGCGGGCGGTTTGACTCCCATGCCTATTCCCAAAACGGATCCGGACGGCAGACCGCTGGGTTATTGGCGTGCCGATGAAGTGCTTCAAAACTACAACGTTGATCGACCGGGGACGGTCAAAGGCGAGCAAATGCTCGAACCGACGGGACCGGTACCCAACGTTGGCGCCACGCCTGGGAGAGAACAACTGTCGGAACTGCGTGAGCCTTACCTCATTTCGCTTGCCGAGAAAACCGGTCTGTACTACCGCAGGCTTAAAAATTCTGCCGATATGAGTGCCGCCCTCGAGAATCATGACCTGGCGCAGCAAACGGAATCGCGGGTCTCGATCGCCTGGATTCCCGCGCTGCTGGCGTTTATCTGCCTTGCGGTTATTTACGCCATTCCAGCCGATTATCGCCGTGCCTCAACGCCCGGTTCGAAGGTTCCAAACTGACGCCCACTGAAATCATGGCATTCACCACGACGAAGATTTTTGCGACGGTTATAAACGGGCCCGGCAAATATCGCTAGCTGCCGTTGAACCGAATAAATTGCTCATCAGCCTACATCAGCTGATTTCTTGCCTGATAAGCGTTATCGAGACGGGTTTTGGCTTCCTTCACGGCATTCTCCATCGCATCAAGTCGCTGGAAATAGCTTTGAGTGAGACGAGCAAAGCCGCTTGCCGTGCCTTTGGTTTCGCCGGGTCTGGGAGTGCGGCCGTTTTCCAGGTCTTCTTCCGCCTTCTTGAGTGCGGCTTGTGCGCGAAGAATCTCCTGGTCGGCCTGGCGCCACTCCTCTTGTTTGGCGCGTATTCTCTCGAGGGCAGCCTGATCTATTTCTTTTTGCTTGGCTTCCATCATCAGGACTGCTCGCCTTTGTTCGGGCGAGAGAGTTGCGACTTCAATCGTCTCAAACTTAACTGAACCTGGCGGTTTCATGTTTGAATACGTGACAACACCGTCTTTTCCGGCGTACTTATAAATTACGTCCGCGAATGCAACGCCGGATTGGCCTACTAAGGCCAGAAATAAGCAGACTGCAAAAACTTTAGACATTTAAGCCCTCCTTTGAGCGTTGGGCTCGATGAGTTAGTAAAATATAAAAGTTGGACTGCAAACGCCTGGAAAGCGTTCGATTCGCCGTCAGTTTTGTTGGCGGGCACGGGTGGAACCAATTACTTCGGCCGCTAAGATATTAGGAGGGTTATTTGGTGCCGCGTTTGAATTGCAGCTGTCAGCCCTTGACTCGAACAATTCTCACAACTTCTGGAATTCTGCGCAGGTTTCTCATTAATTGCGCGAGATGAAGGCGGTTGGTAACCTGCAACGTAAAGTGAATGCTGGTGTAAGCGCTGCCCTCGCCTTCTTCCATGCCGACGTTATCAATGTTTGAGCCGGCCTCTGCGATTTCAGCGGCGACCTTGGCCAGAACCCCGCGCTGGTTCGCTACCGTTAATTCTATGCTGACATCAAACGACTTGCTGGTTCCCGGACCCCATTCGACATCCAAGATTTTTTCCGGTGGCGCATGAATTTTGGCCATCACCGGGCAATCATGAGTATGTATCACCATACCCTGGCCCTTCTTGATATAGCCGATTATAGGGTCGCCTGGAATCGGCCGACAGCATTTGGCGAATTGGATCGCCATACCCTCGGTGCCAAGTACGGTCACGGTGCCCGGGATCTTCTTGCCTTCCCTGGTCAACGGCCCGCTTAGCGAAAGCAGGCGCCTCGCGACTACAACTGCGAGACGTTTTCCCAAGCCGATATCGGCGAGTATTTCTTCGCGGGACTTGGTGCCGCTGTCACGCAGGAGCTTGTTCCATTGGTTATCGTCGATCTTGATTCGGCCCGGTTTAAGTGCCCTGAGCGCCTGGTTCAAAAAGCGCTCACCCAGCCGCACCGATTCTTCGTAGTGCATCGTTTTTAGAAAATGCCGGATATGTGAGCGCGCCTTCCCGGTGGCCACAAAGCTCAGCCAGGATGGATTGGGTTTGGCATGTGAGGCAGTGATGATTTCAACGCTGTCGCCGCTTTTAAGCTCGGTCCTTAGCGCCATTAACTCGTGGTTGATTTTCACGGCAACGCAGCGGTTGCCGATGTCGGTATGCACGGCGTAGGCGAAATCGACTGCAGTGGCGCCGCGCGGCAATGCCATGATTTGGCCTTTGGGCGTGAACACGTAAACCTCATCAGGAAAAAGGTCGACTTTGAGGTGTTCCAGGAATTCGACCGAATCGCCGCTCTCCGATTGGATTTCCAGGAGGTCTTGCAGCCATTGATGCGTGTTTTGCTGCAGCTCGTTGAGCGATGCTTCAGAACTTTTATAAAGCCAGTGGGAAGCCACTCCGGCTTCAGCGATGCGGTGCATGTCGAGCGTTCTGATCTGGACTTCGATGGGCGTGCCAAACGGCCCGAATAATGTGGTGTGCAGAGATTGATAGCCGTTGGCCTTTGGTATTGCAACGTAATCCTTGAATTTTCCCGGAATCGGCTTGTATAACGCGTGTAAATGGCCCAACGCCAGATAGCAGGCTGCCATGTCTTTCACTATGATGCGGAACCCATAGACATCCAGCACTTCCGAGAAGGATAGCGATTTTTCAATCATTTTCTTGTAAATGCTGTACAGGTGCTTTTCGCGCCCGGTGACCTGAGCTTCTATTCCCGCGTCCTGCAGACATTGCTTGATGGAGTCCAGAATCTTGCCGACCACTTCGCGGCGGTTTCCGCGCGCCGCCTTGATCGCCTTGCTCAGCACCTGGTAGCGGGCGGGATAGAGATTGCGGAAGGCGAGTTCCTGCAATTCCTGATAAATGGTGTTCAAGCCCAGACGATTTGCAATCGGCGCATAGATTTCCATGGTTTCGCGCGCGATGCGGCGCCGCTTTTCGGCCTGCATTACATCAAGCGTGCGCATATTGTGCAAGCGATCGGCAAGCTTGATCAAAATCACGCGCACGTCACGCGCCATCGCCAGCAGCATTTTACGGAAATTCTCGGCCTGCGCCTGTTGCTGGCTGCGAAACTCAATTTTGTCGAGTTTGCTTAAGCCATCCACCAGCTCCGCCACCGGCTTGCCGAACCGTTTGCTTATCTCATCCTTGCTGACATGCGTATCCTCAATCACGTCGTGCAGCAGCGCCGCCGTCAGAGCCTGCGGATCAAGATGCCATTGGGCGAGAATATTGGCTACGGCGATTGGATGCGAGATGAACGGATCGCCGGTCTTTCGATACTGTCCTTGGTGAGCGGTTTCACTGAAATGGTAGGCTGATTCAAGCTGTGCGATATCCTCCGACTTCATATAGCCGGATAATTCCTTAAACAGGAGCTCCGCATCGGACATTTCTGCTGTCAACCATCAGTGATCGGCGCAGCCTTCAGCAATCAGCGGTACGTTGCCGCCATGCCTGACCTGCTTTTATGATTGCTGGCTACTGGCTATGTTTGGGACTTGTGCAGGATATCGACCCCGACCAAACCTTGCGCAATCTCGCGCAGGGCAATAACCGTGGATTTGTCTTTATTGGCCTCCAGCATCGGGCTCGCCCCGGTGGCGAGTTGCCTGGCTCGGTAGGTTGCGGCCAACGTCAGCTCAAATCGGTTGGGAATCTTTTTCAAACAATCATCAACAGTAATGCGCGCCATTGCCCCTCTCGCAAATCATTTCAGGCGGCTAATCAAGTCCCGGTAACGCTCGAGTTGTGGCTTCAGCTTCAGCCGACAGCTGCGAACGATGCATTGGAGATCCTGCACAGCCTGCTCGAACTTATCGTTAATGATAACATATTCAAACTCATTTACATGGCCCATTTCGGCGCGCGCAGCCTTAACACGGTTCGCGATGACCTCGGCATTATCCTGGCCGCGTACGGTGAGGCGCTCTTCCAGTGAGGCAAGCGACGGCGGCAGGATGAAGATGCCGACCGCCTCTGGAAAGATACGGCGCACCTGTTGCGCCCCTTGCCAGTCGATCTCCAGGAGCATGTCATATCCACCCAGGATGGCGTGCTCAATCCAGCTTTTCGAAGTACCATAGCTATGGTCATGTACTTCGGCATGCTCAATGAACTCACCCCGATGGATCATATCTGCGAATTTTGCCTGAGTCACAAAATTGTAATGTTTTCCGTCTTCCTCGCCGGGACGCGCTGGCCGCGTGGTGTAGGAAACGGATTTAATCAGCTGGTGGTCGTTTTTTAAAAGTGCGCGCACTAGGCTTGTCTTGCCTGCGCCGGATGCTGCAGTAACGACAAAAAGGATGCCGGTCATGATACGGTAAAGTGCGCAGGGTAAGGTGTAAGCGGTAAAACAGTGAAGGCAAAATTTTTATTGACATTAATTAAACCTACACTGGAACACTCCTCCATCCTCATGCCGCAAGCCTCACTCGATATTTTGGATTTGCTCGCGCATTTGTTCGATCAGCACCTTAAGTTCTATCGCCACGCGCGAAACCTCGGTGTCCACCGACTTTGAACCTAACGTATTGGCTTCGCGGTTCAGTTCCTGCATTAAGAAATCCATGCGCTTGCCCACTGCGCCGCCGCGGTCCAAGATTCTTTTGCTTTCGACAAGATGAGAGCACAGGCGCGTCAATTCCTCGTCCACGTCGACCTTTGTGGCAAACACCGCAAATTCCTGCCGAATTCGTTCATCCTCGAGATTAATCAGCGCTTCCTGCAGGCGGCCGCCGAGCTTTTCCCGGTAAGCGGCCATGATTTCAGGAAGGCGCTGAGTTATCCCGAACACCAGTTGCTCCATTTTTTCGATTCGACCAAGCAGCAAAGCCTTGAGTTTTTCGCCTTCGCGGCGGCGAGTCTGGTTGAGCTCACTAAGCGCGTTTTTGAGTAGCGCGACGCAAGTGTCGCGCAAAGTTTCCGGCGATAGAACGTCGCCGCTCAGCATGCCGGGCCACTGCAAGATGTCAGCTGCACTTAAACTCCCGGCATCGGGCAGAGCGGCCTTTACCTCGAGATTTAATTCGGAAAGTTGTTTTAGGAGATTCGCGTTGAGTCGCGGCGCGTGCGGCGTGGTGGTCAATGGCTCGAAACCTAACCGGCAATCTACCTTGCCGCGGCCCACTTCGCTGACGATGAGGTCGCGCAGTACAGGCTCGAGCAATCTTAGCTCCTCCGGTAGCCGCATTTGGATGTCGAGGTAACGGTGATTAACCGAGCGTAATTCCAAATTCAGGGTCCCTTGTTCAAGGTCTTTAGTTGTTACGGCAAAACCGGTCATGCTGTGGATCATATGTTTTCTTTAACAGCGCTTTACTTTAACCGCGCAAATACCGACAATAATGGGCATTTCAAAACATTAGCATATCCTTATTCGGCATGAATTCACAGGCCAATGTGGCGCTTCCAGACGGTTTCCAGTTGCTGAATTACCGCATCGACAAGCAACTTAGCCGCGGAGGTTTCAGCTTGGTTTACCGCGCCTTCGATGAACACGATAAACTTGTAGCGATCAAAGAATATCTGCCAAGCGCTTTGGCTTTGCGCAGAGATGGTTTTGCGGTACATGCTATTTCCGATGAGAACCAAGCAGTCTTTCGTTTCGGCATGCGCTGTTTCTTCGAGGAAGGCAGGGCGTTGGCGCGGATCGTCCATCCCAACGTGGTGCGAGTACTGAACTTTTTCCGCGCGAATGAAACTGTTTACATGGTGATGCGGTACGAGCGCGGCAGAACCATGCAGAAGCAAATCCAGTCGCACAAGCACACCATCGGCGAGAGCTTTATCCGCCGCATATTCGGACACTTGCTAAACGGCCTGCGGGAAGTGCATACGCACAAGCTACTGCACCTGGATATCAAGCCCGCGAACATCTATTTGCGCGCGGTAGACGGATCCCCGGTGCTCCTGGACTTCGGCGCGGCGCGCCAGACTTTGACTCGCGACAGCCCTAAATTGAACCCCATGTATACGCCGGGTTTCGCCCCTCCCGAGCAGTACCAGGGCCTGGAACTGCTGGGGCCATGGAGCGACATCTATAGTGTGGGGGCCAGCATTTACTCATGCCTTGCGGGCGTCGCTCCGCAACCCGCTGATGCCCGGTTGTTTGAGGACAAGCAGCAACCTGCCAAGGAAAAATGGCATGGCGAATACTCTGACGAGTTGTTGGAGATTATAGATTGGTGCTTGCGCCTCGATCCACAGCAGCGACCGCCGAGCGTGTACGCTCTGCAAAAGATCTTGATAGAAGAACCCAAGAAAGCCCCAAAGAAAAATTTTCTGATGAACTTGCGCAGCAAGTTCGGCCTTGGCAGCAATAATGAGCCTCTAACATAATGAAACGGATTTGCGTTGCTGGCCAAAAAGCGATGAATGCGCGACGCGAGGCGCAACTCGATGCCGGGACATCGAGTAAGGCGAGCAACAAAGCAAGCGCGCTTTTTGGCCGCAACCCGCAGGGACGGCGCGGATTTCGGCGCATGCCTTTGTCACTCGCCGCTTATTGGAGAATAACCCAACTGCGCGGCTTGCTTCGCGGCCTGCATCCGAAATCGCGGCCGTCGCAGTGTTCGATTCATTATGTTAGAGGCTCTGAGTGAAATTCACCATCTATCAGAGCAGCCGGATCGGTGGCAGGCGATACAACCAAGACCGCATCGCCTATTCCTACAGTCGCGACGCGTTGCTGATGGTGCTCGCCGACGGCATGGGCGGGCACCTGAACGGAGAAGTGGCGGCGCAATTTGCGGTGCAGCTCATCTCCGAGAGCTTCGAAAGACACGCTAAACCGAAGCTTAAAAAACCGCAATTGTTCCTTGAATATGCATTTGAAAATGCGCACCGTGCGATTTTGAGCTATGCCAGCAATCATCGTTTACAGGACACGCCGCGTACAACGTGTGTCGCATGCATCGTGCAGGACGACGTCGCTTACTGGGCGCACGCCGGGGATTCGCGCTTGTATCTGTTCCGCGGCGCAAAACTGGTGACGCGAACTCGCGACCACTCCAAGTTACAGGATATGCTGGACAATGGCAGCATTAGCCAAAAACAGGCGGCGGTGCACCCTGAGCGCAACAAGGTTTATAACTGCCTTGGAGGGTCCGCACCGCCGGAGGTGGAGCTCTCCGGCAAAACACGCATGCGGCACGGTGATACTTTTTTATTATGCAGCGACGGCTTATGGAGCCCGCTTAGCGACAATGAAATCCTTGCCGTCGTTTCCGGTTATCCGGTCATCCAGGCCGTACAGCGCCTGATTGAAAAAGCTGAATCGCGTGCGGGGGACAAGAGCGACAATATCAGTGCTATCGGCATGATGTGGAGCGTGGATTCCACTGCAGCGCCCGATTTTGAGGTTTCTACTCAAACCATGCCCGCCACTGCGTTCACGACACGAATTAGCGGTTTCGATAGCACGCATGAGACTCCCGCGGTCACCGACGAGGAAATCGAGCAGGCGATTGCCGAAATCCGGGATACCATTGGGAAATATTCTAAATGACCACGCGTTCTGGCGGACGCAAACCCAACGAGTTGCGCGAAGTCCGGATTTTACGCAATTACACCAAGCACGCGGAAGGTTCCGTTTTGATTGAATGCGGCGATACCCGGGTGATATGTACGGCGAGCGTGGACGAAAAGGTGCCGCCATTCCTTAAAGGAAAAAACCAGGGCTGGGTGACCGCCGAATATGGCATGCTGCCCCGTTCCACAGGCATCCGCATCCAACGCGAAGCTGCGAGCGGCAAGCAATCCGGCCGCACGCAGGAGATACAGCGGCTCATCGGGCGGGCGTTGCGCGCAGTGGTCGATTTGCAAAAACTGGGCGACCGTACCATCCAGATAGATTGCGACGTGATCCAGGCGGACGGCGGCACCCGCACCGCGAGCATCACAGGCGCTTTTGTGGCATTGCACGATGCGGTAAGCAAACTGCGAAAACAGAAATTAATTAACTCGTCGCCGCTGACCGATTTTGTCGCTGCCATTTCAGTCGGCATGTACGAAGGAAGGCCGGTACTGGATCTCGATTACCGGGAAGACTCGGCGTGCGATACCGATATGAACGTGGTGATGACCGGGAACGGAGGCGTGGTCGAAATCCAGGGCACCGCTGAAGGCGACCCGTTCAACCGCGAACAGATGGATGCCATGCTCGATCTAGCGCGATACGGTATCCGGCAGCTCATTGCCAGGCAAAAAGCGGCGTTGAAAGTTAAGTAAGGCATTTGCTGCGGAGGATGCAAAGACAAATCATTTTAATGTCATGTTGCCCGGTTTTTGGTTTCCTTTGCGTCCACTGCGGTTAACAGGTTTTAATCCGTGCAAAAACTGGTCATAGCCAGCAACAACCCCGGAAAGCTGCGCGAGATTAAGGTGCTGCTTGCGGGGCTCAATATTGAGGCGGTGCCACAGTCGGCTTTTAATGTTCCCGAAGCGGAGGAGCCGCATGAAAATTTCATGGACAATGCGCTCAGCAAGGCGCGCCAGGCCAGCAGGTGCAGTGGCCTGCCGGCGATCGCCGACGATTCCGGGATTTGCGTGGAAGTGCTGAACGGCGGTCCGGGCGCGCTTTCCGCGCGCTATGCAGGCGAACCGAAGTCTGACGAGCGCAATAATCTAAAGCTACTTCAAGTGCTGCACGCCGCAACTAACCGGCGCGCGTATTACCACTGCGTAATGGCCTTGGTGCGTCATCCCGACGACCCGCAGCCGCTGGTTGCCGAAGGCTCATGGCACGGCGAGATCCTGCATGAACCGCGCGGGGAAAACGGCTTCGGCTACGATCCACTTTTTTACGTGCCGGAGCTTGGCAAGACCGCTGCCGAGCTGCCATTGGAAGTGAAAAACGAAATCAGTCACCGTGGCACGGCACTCAAGAAACTTGTGGCCATGCTGCAGACTGCGCATAACGAGTAATGAGTGATGCGTAACGCGCAAAAAGAAAGGAATTCCGAAACCGGAGCCTATGCTGCAACGGTTACGAGTCACCCGTCACGATTTTTGGAAGCGTTGCCGCCGCTGGCCCTGTATATTCATATTCCCTGGTGCGTAAAGAAATGCCCTTATTGTGACTTCAATTCACATGAAGCACGCATGACGGTTCCTGAGACGGAGTATGTCGAGGCGCTGGTCTCCGATCTGGAAACCGCACTGCCGCAGGTCCAGGGGCGCAGGATTCAAAGCGTGTTTTTCGGAGGGGGCACGCCCAGTATCTTTCAGGCGCAGACAATTGAAGCAATTCTTACAGCGGTGCGCGCGCTGTTGCCCGTCGAGCCGTGCGCCGAGATTACCCTTGAAGCCAATCCGGGCACGTTTGAAGTGCAGAAATTTGCCGCGCTGCGTTGTGCCGGCATAAATCGCCTGTCTATCGGGGTGCAAAGCTTCAACCCACGACATCTAAAGGCGTTGGGACGAATTCACAATGAACAAGACGCATTCCGAGCTGTTGAAACCGCACAAAAACTTTTCGACAATTTAAATCTCGATTTGATATATGCGCTGCCCGGTCAAACGGCGGACGAAGCTCGACAGGACATCAAAAATGCGATTTCTTTTTCACCCCAGCATATATCCGCCTACCATTTGACCATCGAGCCGAATACGCTTTTTCACCGCAATCCGCCGCAGCTGCCTGACGATGAATCAAGCGCTGAAATGCAAGAGATGATAGAAGAAGAGCTCGGGGCGCACGGCTACCAGCATTATGAGACTTCTGCGTTCGCGAAAACCGATTTCCAGTCCCGGCACAATATGAACTATTGGCTATTTGGCGACTATCTCGGCATCGGCGCAGGCGCTTACAGCAAGATTAGCTTCAAGCGGAGCATCGTTCGCCAGGCTCGCTACAAGCAGCCGAAGGACTACATGAGCCACGCACTCCAGGGAAAGCCGGTGCAGGACGCGCACGACGTTACAAATCGCGATCTGGAATTTGAGTTCATGTTGAATGCACTGCGTCTAATTGGCGGTTTTCCCATTGCCTTATTTGAAGAGCGTACCGGCCTTCCAATTACTCAGCTGCAAAAGCAACTCGCCACTGCCGAACAACTTGGCCTGATCGAAAGGAATTTTCAGCGCATAGCGCCGACCCCGCTCGGACAGCGCTTTTTGAACGATACCCTGCAATTATTTTTACCCTAACGTTCCGGGTTACAGCTTTGTGAATACGATATCCCAGACCGGGTGTCCGAGCCTCAATCCCCGCTGCTCAAATTTGGTGAGTGGACGGTATTTCGGGAGTTGCGCGTAATCCCGTGCGGTGTTGGCTAACTGTGGTTCACTGCCCAACACCGATAAAATGTGCTCAGCGTAATCTTTCCAGTCGGTCGCGAGGTGCAGATAACCGCCGGTTTTGAGCCGCTCGCACAGCAACGCTACTAAATCAGGCTGGATTAGACGCCGCTTGTGATGGCGTCTTTTGGGCCAGGGGTCGGGAAAAAAAATGTGAATGCCGTACAGCGAGGCCGGAGGAATCATGTTTCGTACGACCTCCGTTGCATCGTGCTGGATCACGCGGAAATTGGTTATGCGTGCGGCTTCGATCTTGTTTAGCAGACTTCCCACACCCGGCGTATGCACTTCGATACCCAAATAATCATGTTGCGGATTAGCCTGTGCGATAACCGCGCTTGATTCGCCCATGCCGAAGCCAATTTCCAAAATTTTAGGCGCATTGCGACCAAACAGCCGGTCCAGATTCAAAGCGCCTTCGGAATAGGGAACACCGTATTTTGGAAGAAGTTCGCGGTAAGCGCGACTCTGGGCTTTGGAAATTCTTCCCTGACGAAGGACAAAGCTGCGAATAGTGCGCATAGCAGTGTATTCGCTTGAGGCAGCGGGTTCGCAAAGCATGATTTACGCAGCTTGATTCTTGCCGCTGGCGGCGATTATGCCCTTGGTTGGGGAGCTGGGCACTGCGCTATAAAGTCGCTTCGGCATGCGCCCCGCGAGATACGCTTCGCGTCCAGCTTCGACGGCTTTTTTCATTGCACACGCCATCAGAACGGGATCCCGCGCAGCGGCGATTGCGGTATTCATCAGCACGCCGTCGCAGCCCAGCTCCATGGCAACCGTGGCATCCGAAGCGGTGCCGACCCCCGCGTCCACAAGCACGGGCACCTTGGCGTTTTCAATGATAATTTGCAGATTATACGGATTGAGGATTCCCATTCCCGAGCCGATCAACGAGGCCAATGGCATAATTCCGATGCAACCCGTCTCCTCGAGCTGCTTGGCAACAATTGGATCATCCGAAGTGTAAACCATTACCTTGAAGCCTTCTTTCACCAGCTTTTCCGCGGCACTCAGCGTTTCAACCACGTTCGGGTAGAGCGTGTGCGGGTCGCCCAGCACTTCGAGCTTCACGAGACTGTGGCCGTCAAGCAACTCGCGCGCAAGGCGCAGCGTGCGCACCGCGTCTTCCGCGCTGTAGCAGCCCGCGGTGTTCGGAAGAAGCGTGTAGCGGGAAGGCGGAATGAAATCAAGTAGGCTGGGCTCCTTGGCGTTCTGGCCGATGTTGGTACGGCGTATTGCCACCGTCACAATTTGCGTACCGCTTGCCTCAATTGCGGCGCGCGTCTCAGCAAAATTTTTATACTTCCCGGTGCCGACGAGCAGGCGGGACGTATAGGACTTGCCAGCGATTATTAAATTGTCCATATCGAATTCGTAGGAAGTAAAACCTAAAGGGTGAGGTGTTAAATCACGGGCATTTACTGCTTACTCCCAACACCTGACTCGTCACCGCAGTTTAGCCCCCACCGACTGCAATAACAATTTCGAGCTTGTCGCCATCACAAAGCATTTCCTGCTTGAAACGGCTGCGCGGTACGATTTCGCCGTTTCTTTCCAGCGCGAGGCGTTTTCCTTTGAGCTCCAGCCGCTCCAGCACTTGAGCAATGCTTATGCGGTCGTCAAACTGCTGCCGCTTGCCGTTGATGGAAAGTGCAATCACCTTGTGACTATGCAAAATGGAATACCAAAAACTCATTTTATCACGCGGCAATACCCCATAGGTAAACAGAAAACAGGCGAGCTCGCGCACGCCGGGGTCATTTTGCAAGGATTTTAGGTCTTGAAAATGGGGCGTTTGAGGGAACAATTCTGGCATTTCAAGCTCTAGAGTATAGATTGACGGCGATGAGTGTCTGTTGCGCCAATGGGCCTTGAGTTGAAACCGGACTAAAAAATTTGACTGCGGGTCGTGGCGCGGCGGAGGAGCTTGATGGCATTGCCGCACATCAAGAGACGGTCATGTTTAAATTCAATAATTTGAGGAGAAAGGCATGCTTGGGCGCGTAAACAAAACCAAGTTTCTTGTAATTTTTCTATTATCGCTTGCAGCGTGCACACAGCCGAATCAGGGGCAGACGCGGCAGGTGCCGCCGCAGGTTTCATCGTCTAGCGCGCCGGCCAGCGCCGCATCGCTCCCGGATTTCACTTCATTGGTGCAAAGAGAGGGTCCGGCGGTGGTCAATATCAGCACCACCCAAACCATACACGAGCAAATGGGATACGGCCCGATGTTCAATCTTCCAAAGGACGATCCGTTCTACCAGTTTTTCCACCGCTTTTTCCCGCCTACGGTTCCTGGCCCGCAGGAATACCAAGGCCATTCGCTGGGTTCGGGATTCATCATTAGCGGCGATGGCTATATTTTGACCAATGCGCACGTGGTGAACGATGCCGAGGATATAACAGTTAAATTAACCGACAAACGCGAGTTCAAGGCGAAGGTAATTGGACTTGACCAGCGCAGCGATGTTGCCCTGCTCAAAATTAACGCCACCGATTTACCGAAAGTTGAGATCGGCGATTCGTCCAAGCTCAAGGTCGGTCAGTGGGTTGTCGCAATCGGTTCGCCGTTCGGTTTTGAGAACAGCGTGACTGCCGGCATCGTAAGCGCCAAGGGCAGAGAGCTGCCCGATGAGAACTACGTGCCATTCATTCAAACCGATGTACCGATCAATCCGGGCAACTCCGGCGGACCCTTGTTTAATCTTCAAGGTCAAGTGGTCGGTATTAATTCGCAAATCTGGAGCCGTACGGGCGGCTATATGGGATTGTCATTTGCGATTCCCATCGATGTCGCTATGGAGGTGGGCACGCAGTTGCGCGAGCACGGCAAGGTGACCCGCGGCAGGCTGGGAGTGGGCATTCAGCCGCTCACTGCGGAGCTGGCTCAGTCATTCGGTTTGTCGAGTCCTTCCGGAGTGTTGATCGCTTCCGTGGAGAAGGGCAGTGCTGCGGAGCGGGCTGGGCTTCAGCCGGGTGACGTGATACAGAAGTACAATGGCAAGACGCTGGGGGATCCGGTTGACCTATCACGGGTGGTTGCCGCAACACACCCGGGAACGCGGGTGCAACTGCAGATTTGGCGTAAAGGAACTTCAAGGACATTGAGCGCAGTAATCGGCGAGATGCCTTCCGAAACGGTTGCCGCGAACGGCGAGCAAGAGAATCCGAGTGCGAACCGTCTTGGACTGGTGCTGAATAATCTTAATGCCGAGCAAAAACAGGAACTGGACGTAGACCACGGCTTATTGGTGAAGGATGTCTCCGGTCTCGCAGCCAAGGCCGGTATTCAGCCGGGGGATGTGATACTCGCGCTTAACAACAACGAAGTCAAAGATACCGCGCAATTCAAAAAGCTGCTCGGTGAAGCGGGTACAGACAAGACAATCGCGCTGTTGGTAAAACGCAACGACGCGACAATTTATATACCTATCAAAATCAAGGAAGGTTAATTCGCTGTTGACTACGGAACGTCTGATCAAGTCCCGCAGGGTTGCGAAATTTTTGGTTAGACGGCCCTGAGCGCACATCGAGAACTTCCACACAGTGAGCAACCATCAAGATTAGGAGTACAACATGAAAATCGTCGTCATCGGTGGCACTGGACGTATCGGAACTAAAGTCGTGAAAAAGCTTCGCGACAAGGGCCATGAGGCCGTGGCCGCTTCACCTTCGAAGGGAATCAACTCAGTCACCGGCGAGGGGCTTGCTAAGGCGCTCGTCGGCGCGCAGGTCGTCGTCGATGTCGCGAATGCGCCTTCGTGGGAGGACAAGGCCGTCCTGGAGTTCTTCGAAACGTCGGGATGCAACCTCCGGGCCGCGGAAGCAGCCGCCGGGGTCGGACATCATGTGGCGTTGTCCGTTGTCGGCACCGACCGCTTGCTCGCGAACGGTTACTTCCGGGCGAAGATGGCTCAGGAAAACCTGATCAAAGCGTCCTCGATCCCTTACACGATCGTTCGTTCCACTCAGTTCTTCGAGTTCGTGAACGGCATTGCCCAGTCGGCCACCGAAGGGCAGACCGTCCGGCTTCCAGCGGCCATGATGCAGCCCATCGTGTCGGACGATGTCGCCGACGTCTTGGTCGATGTGGCTCTTGCGAAGCCGTTGAACAGCACCATCGATCTGGCGGGTCCTGAACCGATCCGTATGGATGAGCTGGTCCGGCAATTCCTCAGCGCAAACGGGGACGCCCGAAAAGTGATCACCGACGCCCGCGCGCTCTACTACGGCATAAACGTGAACGATCAAAGCCTCACTCCGGGTAAAAACCCTCGACTTGGAACAACGCGCTTCGGCGACTGGCTCAGCCACAGCGTCTAACTAAAAATGGACACCAAAAGTGGTGCCTAATCTGTCGAATTCTGCCTTTTGCGTTGTCATCCTGCAAGTAATTCAAGTCAAGCTCGAGAAGCGGGGGTGGGAAGTATCGAATTGTCGTCTCAGTGCCTTACAATGGCTACAGTGGTGAGATATACGATTCAATGTGAGAGAGTCTTCGACCAGCTAACCGGGAATAACCAAATTTGGTAGCGGCCGTTTAAACAGCAGTTCAGAGACAGGCGTATTCAATATCAAGGCAGTCACAACAGTTACCACCCCTACCGTCTGTAATTGTTCGACAGTTAACACCCGCTGACTGTAACACTCTAGTAATTGCCCCACCGTTTGTAACTGTGAATTGCCCTGTGGGGTGGTCTCCCCGTAGAATTAATAGGGTAGGCGGGTGTAGTTCAATGGCAGAACGACAGCTTCCCAAGCTTTAGACGTGGGTTCGATTCCCATCACCCGCTCCATCGCTCGCGTCCGATGCGAGTCAGATCGGCAAGCGCGCGCTGTTCGGCACCCGTCTCAACCGCAAAAGGGGGTTCCCGTCATCATCGGGCTCGGCTCCGGGCCACGGCGCTGCGCGCAAAATCAAAAAATGAGCGTCGTCGCCTACGGCGTTCCGGCAGACAGTCCCGTATTCACCGGCGTTAATATCGGATTGCAGTCGACTTCAGATGAAGCCGGGCGGAAGTTAGACGCCCCGGCTTAGCGCGAGCTTTGTCAGGTCAAACGGCGACCACAAGCCGGAGTTTCGCTTATTCGCGTTCTTTCTTTTCAAAATGCGAGCGCGCCTTGGAGAATGCTTCGCTTAACCTCGTCCAAGCCTCGTCTGCACCGTGCATCACGTCCATCCATGCCTCGCCCGATGCTGCCTGAACTTTTCGTAGCTGTTGCATCGCTTCGTCGCGACGCGAGCGAAAAGCCTTGAGCTGCTTATCATAATCAGCCTTTAACTTGGTTTGAGCGGCTCGGGACTTTTCTTCCCACTTGGCGATTTCACCGTTCCATTGGTCGAGCTGAGCCTTCAATTTTTGCACATATTCATCGCGCGTCATCATAGCGTTCTCCTCGTCGCTGAAAGGAAGGGAACAATTAACTGACTACTGAATTATATACCACGCTCCGACAAGCGTAGAAGATAAACGCGGAGCCGCAGCATTTTTTCAATTTCTGTTGTGGAACAGCCGCTAAAGTCCGGGTTATTTTAGGCTGTTATAATGTTAATTTAAGAAACATACACCAAGCTTTGCTATCCATTTAACCCTGTCCGCGTAGACCATGAACAAAGTTCTCAAAGAAATATTGCTCTCCATCGCCGCCCTCGTCGTTGTGCTGATAGGTGTTGCCGCCTATATCGCCCTAACTTTTGACCCCAATCAATACAAGCCGCAAATCGTGCAGCTGGTAAAAGACAAGACACAACGTACGCTGCAATTAGGCGACATCAAATTAAGTTTCTTCCCTAGCATTGGGGTCAAGCTGGGTGCCCTGTCTTTAAGCGAGTACAAGAGCGATAAGGAATCCATCGCAGTAGACACCGCACGCGTCTCGCTCAAGCTTCTTCCTCTTCTCAGCAGGCAGGTGGTGGTGGACGAAATCGCACTTCGAGGCGTGCGTGTGAACCTGATTCGCTTTAAGGATGGCGCGACAAATATGAGTGATCTACTGGGCGTGCCGGCGACCGGCGGTTCCCCAGGCGGACAAGCAGAACCCGGGAAACCCGAGCAGCTCAAGTTCGATATCGATCATGTCAGCGTGGAGAACACCACTGTTAACTACTTGGACGAAAAGACCGGGGCAAAATACGCTTTACACGGTCTCACTCTAACGACCGGAAGAATCGCCAACGGTGTACCGTTTAATGTTGAACTGGGTTTCAACGTGCAGGGTAATCGGCCGGCATTTGACTTGTCCACCCAGATCAAGACGCGGCTGACATTTAATCTCGATAATCAGCAGTATTTGCTGCAGAGTCTGAATTTGGCGGTCAGGGGTAAGGCCGCGGGGATCAGTGATGTCGCAATTAATGCTTCCGGGAACGTCAACGCCAAGCTACAAAGCAAGGAATTTGCCGCCGACAATTTCAAACTAGAGGCGACCGGCGTGCAACAAGCGAAGAATCTGAATGTCCGACTCGAGGCGCCCCGCCTGCGCCTGCTGAATGAGAAATTTTCCGGCGATAAGGTTACGCTCGTCGCAAAAATGACCGGCACCGATTCCAATGTGGTCGCGAGCTTGGCTATTCCCGGACCGGAAGGCACGCCGCGGGCGTTCAAGACGGGTACAGTTAATTTGCAATTGGATGCCAAACAGGGCGAGCGGACGATGAAGGCCAAGCTCACCACCCCTGTATCCGGCAATGTTCAGGCGCAGCAGTTCAACCTTCCCAACATTGCGGGCAGCTTCGTTCTTGTTGCGCCCGATCTGCCGGTCAAAAATTTAAGCGGTGGACTCAAAGGTTCTGCCGTAGCGGATCTGGAAAAACAAAATGTCCAAGTCAATCTTTCCGGAAAAGTAGCGGACAGCGCCCTCAAGGCCAAGCTCGGTGTCGTGGGATTTTCCAAACCGGCGATCAGCTTTGACCTGGATATCGATAAGCTGGATGTGGATCGCTATATGCCGCCGAAACAGGCTACACAGCAGGCGGAAGCCAAGCCGGCCGAAACGAAACAGCAGGAAAAACCGCTCGATTTCTCCGCGCTGAGAAAATTTAACGCCAATGGCAGCCTGCGAATAGGCGACTTAAAGGTAGCCAACGTCAAGGCAGAAAAAGTCCGGGCAGATCTCAAAGCCGTTGACGGCAAGCTTGAAATTAATCCGCTCTCCGCCAATCTCTACCAGGGATCGGCTGACGGCAACGTTGGAATTAACGCGCGGACTACGCCCGCGGTATTAGTCCGGCAAAATCTCAAAGGCATTAACGTGGGCCGGTTACTCAAGGATGCAACCGGTTATGACATGCTCGAAGGCAAGGGAAGCGCGTCGCTTGATGTCAGCACCCGGGGCGACACGGTGGAGGCCATGAAAAGGGCACTGGACGGCAAGGCGGCGCTCAATCTCACTGACGGTGCTGTGAAAGGCATCAACATCGGCGAGACGATACGCGTCTTCAAGGCCAAACTGGGCGTGCTCAAGGGTCAGCAAACGCAGGTTGCGGACAAAACACAAAAGACTGATTTCACCGAGCTGAAAGCAAGCTTTATTATCAAGCGGGGCGTGGCGCATAATGACGACTTGTTAATGAAATCCCCACTATTGCGTCTGACGGGAGCCGGCGATATCAATATCGGCACAGACAGCCTAAACTACTTGGCCAAGGTGTCCGTGGTGGCGAGCGGCAAAGGTCAGGGCGGGGCGGAACTCGCTTCACTCAAGGGGGTGACCATTCCGGTGCGTATTTCAGGGCCGTTGAAATCCCCGCAATACAGTCTTGATTTTGCCGGAGCGGTTACTGCAGTTGTGAAACGGAAAGCCGAGCAGGCGGTTAAGAAAAATCTTGAGAACGAACTTAAGGGTCTTTTTAAATAACAAGCGCCTGGAAGCCAAGATGACGCCGCCCCATAGAGCCGCATCTCATTAACTGGATCCCAGGATCTGATGGTTTCAAATCGCTACAAGCGCGGAAATCGTGTTCATTTGATGTTATCGTGTTCCTTATCATCAGTTCTGCTGCAATTGATTTAATCGGTGTCTAACTTCGCGCTTCGCATAATTACCTGGCAAAAACGCCACGGCCGCCATAATTTGCCCTGGCAAGACACCCGCGATCCCTATCGCATATGGCTTTCCGAAATCATGTTGCAACAGACCCAGGTCGCAACCGTCAGTTCATACTACTTGCGATTTGTTGCCCGTTTCCCCGACATAAAATGCTTGGCGCGCGCTCGTCTCGACGACGTTCTCGCTGTGTGGAGCGGTTTGGGCTATTACGCCCGCGCCGTAAACTTGCACCGCGCCGCGCGCATCATCATGGAAAAACACCACGGCCGCTTCCCGCGCAATTACGACAGTATTTTGGAGCTGCCCGGTGTCGGCCGCTCTACCGCTGCAGCGATCGGCGTTTTCGCCTATAAGCAAAGGCGTGCCATACTTGATGGCAACGTGAAAAGAGTCCTGGCACGTTGCTTCGGCGTCGTCGGTTACCCGGGCGAAAATAGCGTGCAAGAGAGACTGTGGCGCAAGACTGAAGCGCTACTCCCGACCAAAGCTATCCGGACTTACACACAGGGGTTGATGGATTTGGGCGCCGGCGTTTGCTTGAGACGCAATCCGCGGTGTCACGCGTGCCCGTTGAACTGCGACTGCGTCGCATTTAAAGCCAACAAGACAAACGCATTGCCAACGCCCAAACCCGCGACGGCGCTGCCGCGCAGGCAAACGGTGATGCTGATCATGTTGCATAACGGCGAGGTGTTGCTGCAAAAACGGCCGCCCGCGGGAGTCTGGGCAAGCATGTGGAGCTTTCCGGAAATTGCGGCCGAAGAGGAAGTTCGCGCCGCCTGCGTGGCGCGATTCGCGGCGCGTGTGAAACGCCAGAAGTGGTTGCCGGTGCTTAAGCACGGCTTCAGCCATTTTGAGCTTGATATCCGGCCGGTGCTGCTGCAGGTCGACGGCGTGAGAGTGCAAGCGGCGGAACCGGGACAGCTGTGGCTCAGTCTCGAAGACGCCCAGCGCGCAGCGGTTCCGGCGCCGGTGCGGAAACTTTTGTTGCAAGCCGCCGCGCATGCTTAAGGAGCAACAAAGCGTCAAGAGAATGAAACGCCCAGGAAGACGCTAATCCAGCAATCCTTGCTGCGCCAGGAACCCGCGGATGAACCGCATGCGGGTAATCGGGTCATCGATTTCGAGAATTTCTTGTTTTTCGCTGAGTTTAAGCGGCAGCAGTTCGGCGAGCCGGTAGCCCACCCAGGACGGTTCATCCAGTTTAAGTGGCAATCGGAAATGCCCGGTACCCATTTTTTCGATAACACGCTTTAGCACGTTTGCGCACTCGCGCAGTTCGGGGAAAAGGGGTATTTGTTTATCCCTGGGAAGCATCTGTACGTCGGCACTGATAAGGCAGCTTTTTACGACCTGCCAGTTGATGATGCGGAAACGCTGCACGCCTTCCGTCCTGACGCGCAGCACGCCGAGCTGCTCCATATCCCATTCGATAATAGACGCAGTGCAGCCGGTGGCCTCAGGTACAGCCGGCGCGCCGACTTCGTTTCCTTCCTTGATCAAGCATACTCCGAAAGGCCGATTGTCCCGCAAACAGATGGCCGTCATGTCGAGATAGCGCTGCTCGAATATTTTGAGCGGGAGTACTCCGCCCGGGAATAGCACCGTACCTAGCGGAAAAATCGACAAGGTTTCCCGCGTCACCATACAAACGGTGCTGTCAGTCGCCGGCGCCCCACCGCGGCACTAAATTCTGGGCGATGCCGAGGTGATCCAGTATTCTCGCAACCACGAAGTCAACAAGGTCTTGAACGCCTGCCGGACGGTGGTAAAAGCCGGGATTCGCGGGCAGAATTACGGCCCCGCTGCGCGCGAGCTTCAACATGTTCTCGAGATGCACGCCGGAAAGAGGGGTCTCGCGCGGCACCAATATCAGCGTATGGCGTTCTTTAAGCATGACGTCCGCCGCACGTTGTATCAGGTTTTCGCTCAGACCCGCGGCGACCGCTGCGAGCGTCCCCATGCTGCACGGGCAGATTACCATGGCGGTACCGGGATTGGAGCCGGATGCGATCGGCGCAAACCACTCCTCGCGCCCCAACACCTGCAGCTGTCCGGGGCTGGCGCGATACTTATCGCGCAAGAAAGTCTCGGCCTCTTTGGATTTGGAGGGCAATGCCAGGCTCATCTCCTGCTGTGCCACGATTTGTGCCGCCTGAGAGTACAGCAGGTAAATATTCGCGCCGCTTTGTAGCAGGCACTCCAGAAGGCGCAATCCATACGGCATGCCGGAAGCGCCGGTGAACGCCAGAGTAACGGTTTTAGCAGGATTCATTACAGCCATGGCGGAGCGTTCACTCCCGTATTGTAGAACAGCGTGGGGCACCGTTAAAAACTGCCACGCGAATCAGGAAGGTATATTCCCTAATTGTCAGAGCTCCCGGTGCCTGACCAGCACTTGATTTTTCGGGCGGAAATGCTCGGCAAGCGTTTCCGCGAAATACACTGAACGATGGCGCCCACCGGTACAACCGAAGGCAATGGTTAGGTGATCGCGGTTGTCGCGCGCGTAGCACGGCAGCCAGTTTTCTATGAACAGCCTGATGTCGGCGAGCAGGCCGCGCACATCTTTGTTGTTCTGCAAATACTCGATTACCGCCGCGTCATTGCCTGTCAGCTCGCGCAACGCGGGGTCGTAATGCGGATTGGGCAGACAGCGCACATCAAACACCATATCCGCATCCAGCGGGATCCCGTTTTTGAAGCCGAACGACTGGAACAGCAATGTCAAGCTCGAACGATTTATATTGATCAAATCCTTGATCCAACCGCGCAACGCGTTGGGGTTGAGATCGCTGGTGTCAATGTGTTGTGCCAAATCCCCGATGTCGGCGAGCTTTTCGCGCTCCAGTTGGATTGATTCCGAAAGCGTGTGCGTATCGTCGTTTAACGGATGGCGCCGGCGAGTTTCGGAAAATCGCTTCATCAAAGTTTCGTTTTTCGCTTCGAGAAATAACAAGCGCACGTCAATGCCTTGACGTTTCAGCTCCGCGACATGCCGGGGTAGCTGATTAAGGGTTGCGCCGCTACGGACGTCGATGCTTGCAGCAACCCTCGAGTAGCCTGCTTCCTGCAGGAAATGCGTGACATCGGGTAACAGCTTCGCCGGGAGATTGTCGACGCAGTAAAATCCGCTATCTTCGAGAACGTTGAGGGCGATGCTTTTTCCTGAACCGGAGAGGCCGCTGATCAGAATAAGCTGCATATTGTCTGGCGACCGGGCGTCGAGATCAAAACCCCAATCATTGCTTGCCGTCCGGCGGCTTGTCCATCATTTGTTCGTGGCGCTGGATGAATTCCTTGGTGCTGTCTATACCCCGCAGCTGCAAGATATAGTTACGTACCGCGGCTTCTACCAGCACCGCCAGGTTACGGCCTTCCGCCACAGGAATGGTCACCTTGCGAATTTTTACGCCCAGCACGTTCTCGGAACTGGCACCGAGCGGCAACCGTTCCAGTCCAGGAATATGGGATCCCTTTGGTCGTTCTAGATGTGTGATAAGTTTCAGGTTCATTTTCGGACGCACCGCGGTTTCACCGAAAATGGTCCGGATGTTCAACACGCCAAGCCCGCGCACTTCAAGATAATCTTTAAGGAGTGGCGGGCAACGGCCTTCAAGCGTTTCCGGTGCTATGTGGTAAAGCTCCACGCTGTCATCCGCAACCAAGCCGTGCCCGCGGCTGATGAGTTCCAGCGCGAGCTCGCTTTTTCCAACGCCGCTTTCTCCGGTCAGCAACACGCCCATACCCAACACGTCGAGAAACACGCCGTGGAGATTGGTAGATTCCGCCAGTTCTTTGGAGAGATATACCCGCAGAACGTTCATCAATTGCAGGCTGGACTGGGCGGAACGAATGAGTGGTATTCGTTTCTCTTCAGCAAGCGCTTGCACGGTGGGCGGCACTGCGGCATTGCCGGCGATAATGAAGCAAAACGGCGGGTTGGCGGACAGGCTTTCTAAAGCTCGGTCCAAGGAAGGCGGATCAAGCTTGCTCAGATATTGGAGTTCAGCACTGTCCAGTACCTGCACCCAGTTGGGATGGATGAAATTGAGATGGCCGACCACTCCTTTGGACGAGCGGCTAATGTCGTCGCTGCTCAGGCTCCGGTTTTTATCCCCGGCGATCCAGGAAAGCAGCAACCTGTCGCAGTTATCCTGAAACAGCTGAGCCGCGCTCACTTGGGGCATGGGTTTGCCATTCGCTCAAAAGCTGATAGGCCTGCGAGGCATCTTGGCATGCGAGCAAGGCTTCGCGCAGATTCCTGTCACAGAAAATTTGAGACAACTCGCTCAAGATTTGTAGGTGCAGTTCCGAGGCGCGTTCCGGCACCAGCAGTACAAAAATCAGGTTAACCGGAATGGCGTCCGGGGCATCGAATGGTATTGAGGTTTTCATTCTAATCAGCGCGCCGACCGCTTCTTTGAGCGATTTGATTCTGCCGTGGGGAATGGCAACGCCTTGTCCCAAACCGGTCGAACCTAGTTTCTCGCGCGCAAACAAGCTGTCGAACACTTGTCCTCGCGCAATTCCCTGATTGTTTTCGAACAGCAGTCCCGCTTGTTCGAATACGCGCTTTTTACTTCCCGCGTCCAGGTCGAGAATGACATTCGAGGGTGGGAGCACTTTCCCTATCAAATTCATGCTTTGCGCTTTCGCAGTTTCGTAAATTGGCCGGCCATGCGGCGCAGAAACAGTGCGTGCGTCAAGTTCCAAACAACCACGGGTGCTCGTCAGCACCATCGCAGCAGTTGACGGAACCTTCTTTGTCGTGTTTAAGTATTTGCCGGTGGAATTCGCCCGCCGGCGTTTTAATCGCCAAGTACACGTCGCACTCGTAACACTACGTGATCCTTGCTGCCCGGGTACACGTTGCGCTCCCCGTTCCGCTTCCATATTTGCACATACAGAATTCCGCCCAAGTCAATCACGTGTTCAAAAAAGGAAGGGAGCCGGCTAACGTGCACCCGATGCCGTCGCAGATTGCTGGGGCGACCTGTAAGCTATCGCCACCGAGATGCAGATTCATCGTATCTTATTATAGGAATTAATCAAAGAGATTTACGCATGCTGACGGGGGGTATTTGCAAAGCCTCGCGATACTTGGCGATAGTACGGCGTGCGACAACGATTCCCTGCTGCCCGAGTATTTCGGAAATCTGGCTGTCGGAAAGCGGTTTTTTCGGATTTTCTGCAGCTACCAGCTGCTTGATTAGCGCACGGATCGCGGTTGCGGAACACGCGCCCCCTGTTTCAGTTGTGACGTGACTTCCAAAGAAATATTTCAGCTCGTAAGTGCCGCGTGGCGTGAGCATATATTTTTGCGTGGTGACCCGGGATACGGTTGACTCATGCAAATCCAATGCTTCGGCGATCTCGCGTAGTACTAGAGGGCGCATCGCAACTTCGCCGTGCTCGAAGAAATGGCGCTGGCGGTCAACGATTGCCTGCGATACTCGCAATATAGTGTCGAAGCGCTGTTGCACGTTTTTGATCAACCACTTCGCTTCCTGGAGTTGACTGGTGAGCTTCTGGTAACTTGCGTCGCGATTGCGGTGCAGGATATCCGCGTACATTCGGTTTACCCGCAACTTTGGCATGGCCTCAACGTTCAGACTCGCCACCCATACGTTTTTGGTTTTCTTGACCAGGACATCCGGTACGATATAACGGGTCTCTAACGCGGCGAAATCGGCGCCCGGGCGGGGATTGAGACTGGTGATAAGGTGTTGCGCCTGCCGCAAAGCGATATCGTCGCAATGCAGTATTTTTTTCAGTTTGCCGAAATCGCGCGCAGCAAGCACATCCAGATGTTGGGTAACGATTATGAGGGCTTCTGTCCGGAACGGAGTATCTGCAGGCAGAGCTTCCAGTTGCAGCGCGAGGCATTCACCGAGGTTACGCGCACCCACACCCGTGGGTTCGAGTTTTTGCAGCTGCTGCAACGCGGTCTGAAGTTCTTCCGGGCTTACGCTCAGTTCTTCGGGCAGCATCGAAACGAGTTCTTCAAGCGGTTGCGTCAGGAAGCCGTCCTCGTCGAGCGCATCGATCAAAAGCGACACTAATTTCTTCTCGCGGTTGGCAAGTTTGGTGAGATTGAGTTGCCAATTGAGATGTTCGCGCAAGGTGGGCGCAACTGCCGCGATCTGCGGGTATTCACTTTCCTCCGTCTCGTCACGCGAGCTGTAGGAACCGGCATCTTCAAGCCAAGGTCCGTCCGCCATGTCGACGTCGGGTTCCCTTTCGGAAGCGGCGTCTCCGGGCGGCTCGCCTGCAGTCGCTCCGTCATGCGAAACGGCATTGGCACCGCCTGGCAACGACGGTGCTGTTTCGTCATTGACCTCGTCATCGCGCTCGAGCAGGGGATTTTCCTGGAGAAAACGTTCCAGCTCCTGGTTGAGTTCCAACGTCGAGAGTTGCAGAAGACGTATGGACTGTTGCAGTTGCGGCGTGAGCGTCAGATGCTGCGACAGCTTGAGCTGTAGGGTATGCTTCATTCTCTCGGGGTTTCGGGATTTTTATTGCGGATAACAGCTCTTTAAAGCCGCCACCATAGCGCAATCGTTTGTTTACAGCCTGAAATGTTCGCCCAAGTACACTTTTCTCACGCTCTCATTATAAACGATTTCATCAGGTTTGCCGTAAGCGAGTACTGAGCCTTCGTTGATAATGTAGGCGCGGTCGCAGATTCCTAGCGTCTCTCGAACATTATGGTCCGTGATCAGCACGCCGATTCCTTTTTCTTTGAGAAAGCTAATAATTATCTGAATATCGAGCACTGCGATGGGATCGATTCCCGCAAAAGGCTCGTCGAGTAGGATAAAACGCGGTTGCGAGGCTAACGCGCGGGCAATTTCCACACGCCGTCGCTCGCCGCCCGAAAGGGAGAGCGCCGGATTATTGCGAAGATGGCCGATGTGCAGGTCGTGCAGCAGATCGTCTAGGCGGTTCTCGATTTCGTCAGGCTGGAAATTCTGCAGTTCCAGGACCGCCTGTACATTTTCGGCGACGGTCATCCTGCGGAAGATCGAAGCTTCTTGCGGCAAATAGCTTAAACCCAATCGAGCGCGACGATGGATCGGCATGTGACTTAAATTGAGTTCGTCCAGCGTGATGCGGCCACCGTCGAGCGGAACGAGACCGACCATCATGTAAAAGCACGTAGTCTTCCCCGCGCCGTTGGGACCTAGCAAACCGATGACCTCGCCGTTGCGAACCTCGAGTGAAACGTCGCGTACCACGGCGCGGGATCTATAGCTTTTTTTAAGCCCTTGTGCCTTAAGTTCACTCATATCCATTCGCTAATAGCCCTTGGAACGCCGGTTCGCGTTCGCTTCTTTTAACTTTTACTCCTTGGGCGGATAGGAAAGATTGGAAGACGGTTTCAGCGTCTGCGGGAAGGCCGGGGCGGCCGGATTAGGCTCTTTTTCCCTGGGCTGTATTACGGCGTGCACCCGGCCGGCGTCGGCAGGCTGCGTGCCGCTCAATGCCTGGTAAAATTCCGTGACCGCATTGTATGAAATATAATTACCGCGTAGTTCATCCTGACCGCGTTTAATGTAGGCGTGGTCGAATAGTTCCAGATTCTCCGTTTTGCCGTCGTACTCGATGCGTTGCGCCTCGCCTTCGATATACTCGTCACGGCCCTCCATTTTTTGACGGAACGTCGCCGGATTGCCATAGGCAGTGCCCGAATTGAAGCCGTTGGCGTCCTGGCGCAAGATCATTTTGTTCGCGTGCACGACAATCGTGCCTTGTGTCACGACCACGTTGCCTTCAAACACGCTTACCTTTTTAATGTCGTCCACATTGACTTTATCCGCTTCCACATTAACCGGTTTATCACGGTCCGCCCGCTCGGCCAGCGCGGGCGAGCAAATAAATAACGCGCAAAGACCCGCGAGCATGAGAATGCCCGCATTACCTGGGGTTGTCATAATGACCTTTGACATTGGATAGCAATTTTAGCACCCGCGTGTCGGTATTCAATTCTAAGCCAACGGCGGTGACGATGCTATGCGGCTCAATTAGCGTTACAGGCTTGTCGGTCTTCGCCAGGTCCTGGTCCGGTATGACATGGAGAAAACTGGTGAAGGCCTTGAGTTCAGGATCGCTTTTCCATGCCTTTCGCACCACCTCCACGTCCCCCGTGAAGTAAGCATCCTCGCCGCCACTTGTAAGCAGAGCTTGATTGGCGCTGATGTCAATTTCGGGTTTGCCTCCTTCGACATGCCGGAACACGGGGTCTTCGAGATGGGTGGTGTCGTCGTCCGGGTAGTGCACCATTTTTTTTGCAGTGAGGATGTAGCGTGGTGTTCCATCCTTGCTCATGCGGGTGGCGGTAAAGTTTTCCACGATGTAATCCGGGTCGTGGCGGCTGCTGCCGTCGCGCTTGGGCGCCAGGGGTTGTACTTTGCTGTCAAGCCACCAGGTCAATGCCGCGAGTAGCAGCAACATCAGCAGCGGCACCCAAGTAAGCAGGCGGCTGTTCATTTCAGATATCGAGATAATTGCGCCTGAAAGGTTCCCTGTGCCTGCATGATGAGTTCGCAGATTTCGCGTACCGCTCCGCAACCGCCCGGCTGTTGCGTGATGTAATGTGCCTGCTGTTTTACCAGCGCCGGTGCCGCCGGCACGCATATGGCGAGCCCGCAGCGACGCATCACCGGCAGGTCCATCACATCGTCACCGACGTACGCCGTTGCGTCCGCATGAAGTCTCAATTTTTTGAGTAGTGAGGAATAGATCTCAAGCTTGTCTTCCACACCCTGGTAGAGCAAACCAATGCCGAGATTCTGCGCACGCATTTCCACGCTGCGGGAGGTTCTGCCAGAGAGCAAAACCAGCTCCACGCCACTTTGCTTTAGCATGCGCATGCCGTGACCATCGAGCGTATTGAAAGATTTGTACTCATCACCGCGATCCGAGATAAAAAGTTTGCCGTCGGTCAGCACGCCGTCAACGTCAAAAATCGCGAGCCGGATACGCTTGGCTTTTTCAAACGCGTCCTCCATATCAGGAAACCGCTGATTGCGAACAGCTCGTCAAATGACTTTGGCCCGGAAAAGGTCATGCATATTGAGCGCGCCGGTCAACTGCTGTTTGGCGTCCACCACCAAAAGCTGATTAATCTTGTGCTCCTCCATCATTTGCACGGCTTCCACAGCGAGACTGTCCGCATCGACTGTACGCGGTTCGCGTGTCATGACTTGCGCCACTTTGGCTTCACGCATATCCACAATTTTTTCCAGAGCTCGGCGCAAATCCCCGTCGGTAAAAATACCCACTACTTCTTGCCGCGAATTGACAATAACAGTCATGCCCATTCCTTTTTTTGAGATTTCCAGAATTGCTTCCGAAAGCGATGCGCTTTCAGGCACGACCGGTAGCGCCGGTCCGGTGCGCATTACATCGCGAACGTGGGTGAGCAGTTTTCTGCCAAGAGATCCCCCGGGATGCGAGCGCGCAAAATCCTCAGCGCCGAATCCCCGTGCATCGAGCAGCGCCACGGCTAACGCGTCGCCCAGAGCCAATGCCGCAGTGGTGCTCGCGGTCGGCGCGAGCCCCAGCGGGCAGGCTTCCTCGGCGACGGCGGCATCAAGGTGTACATCTGCTTCGAGTGCCAGCGTCGACTTGGAGTTGCCTGTAACCGAAATGAGTTTTGCACCCCGGCGCTTGATGAGTGGCACAATGGTGAGCAGCTCGCCGCTTTCTCCGGAGTTGGAAAACGCGAGCATCACATCGTCTTGTGTAATCATCCCTAGGTCGCCGTGACTCGCGTCCGCGGGATGCACAAAAAAAGCGGGCGTTCCTGTGCTTGCCAGGGTAGACGCAATTTTGCTCGCGACGTGCCCTGATTTGCCAATCCCGCTGACGACGATACGTCCACGACAATGCAGCATAAGCTCAACCGCGCGAGCAAAGTTGTGATCCAGCCTTTCGATTAAAGCAGTAATGCCACGCGCCTCGATTTCCAGCACTTGCCGCCCCAGGTTGAGCGCGTGCGGCAGTATTGAAGCGGTGGGATTTTTCATGGTGCCCATCGTAACCAGTATAGCAGAACGCGCTGCGGACTCGGGCTCGCGCAGCTCGGAGCAGCAAGGGCGCAAACTGTCGTTAGAAACATTGTTAAGCGGCGCGCTCATACTGCCGCCTCCAGATGCCATGTTTTTTTCGTGCCGAATAGCAGCAACCATACTCGAATAAAAGCGGCCCGACATGTTACCGCCACTTGCATTTCGTGCCCATTGCGGCATCATTGGTTCGATCAAAATTAAAAGTTTTCGATGCACACAACGCTGCAACTTGTCCTGATATTGCTGGCCGCGGCGGTCCTGGTGGTGGTGCTGTTCCGTCATCTTAAGCTGCCCGCCTTGCTGGGTTATCTACTGGTGGGCATTGTCATCGGACCACACGCGTTGTCCTGGATACCTGAAGCGCGAGAGACGCGTTACCTTGCAGAATTCGGCGTGGTGTTCCTGATGTTCAGCGTCGGCCTGGAATTCAGCCTGCCAAAGCTCCTTACTGTGCGCCGCACTGTGTTTGGTCTGGGCGCGGCGCAAGTTGGATGCAGTATGTTGATAGTTATGCTCGGTAGCCTCGCTGTCGGTCTGAACTGGCAAGCCGGTCTGGCGCTTGGCGGGGCGCTTGCGATGTCGTCTACGGCGATTGTCAGCAAAATGCTGGCAGACCGTCTCGAACTCGCGACGCAACACGGTAGGCAAATCGTCGGCGTGCTGCTGTTTCAGGATTTGGCAGTTGTTCCGCTTCTTATCATCGTGCCGGCGTTGGCGGAAGGAAGCCGCGTGACCGTTGCACTGGGTTTTGCCGCAGTGAAGGCCCTGGTCGTACTGATAGTGATTCTCTTTGTTGGGCAGCGGTTGATGCGTGCGTGGTTTCACCTGGTGGCACGGCAAAAATCATCCGAGCTGTTTGTTCTCAACGTGCTGCTGATTACCCTGGGCTTGGCTTTTTTTACCGAAAAAGCGGGTCTGTCGCTGGCATTGGGTGCCTTTCTAGCGGGCATGCTGATTTCCGAAACCGAGTACCGTTATCAAGTTGATGCGGACATTAGGCCGTTTCGCGATGTGCTGTTGGGTCTGTTTTTCGTCACTATCGGCATGCTGCTGGATGTAAGGATCGTGCTGCAGAACTGGGTTGCTGTGAGCAGCGTACTGGTCCTGGTCCTGTTACTAAAAGCCCTTCTAGTCGCAGGCCTGAGCCGCGCATTTGGCAGCCCCCCCGGGGTTGCCCTACGCACCGCATTGTGCCTGGCGCAAGCGGGTGAGTTCGGTTTCGTGTTGCTCTGGCAGGCGGCAGGCGTGCAGCTGCTCTCGCCTGCGGTTCTGCAGGTGGTTCTTGCCGCTATGCTGCTTTCCATGCTTGCAGCACCGTTCATCATCGAGAAAAGCGAACACTTGGTGTTGCATTTCAGCGGCGCGGAATGGATGAATCGCGCCATGCAACTGCACAACATTGCGGTGCAGACCATGGCGCAGGAGCAGCACGTCATCATCTGCGGCTACGGGCGTAGCGGACAAAATTTGGCGCGCTTCCTGGAGCAGGAAAATATCCGGTTTGTCGCCCTGGATCTAGACCCGCAAAGGGTAAAGGAAGCTTCGGCGGCGGGCGAGCAGGTAGTCTATGGCGACGCCGGCCGGCATGAGGTGCTGGTTGCTGCCGGATTAATGCGCGCCAAAGCGCTGGTCGTGGCGGAATCCAACGTGCAGTTGGCCTTAAAAATCCTAAGCCACGTTCAGAAGGTGCGACCGTATTTGCCGGTGCTGGTGCGCACTGTGGATGATTCCGATTTGGACCGGCTCAAACAGGCGGGCGCCACCGAAGTTGTGGCTGAAATCATGGAAGGAAGCCTAATGCTCGCATCGCACGCACTGATGTTGCTGGGCGTACCGCTAAACCGCGTACTGAAGCGCATAAGAGAAACCCGCGAGCGGCGTTACGAACTGTTTCACGGATTTTACCATGGCATCACTGACGCGACTGAGCCTGGTAAGCAGCAGCCGCGATTGCAATCGTTGGTAATCAGTTCCGGTGCGGCGGCAGTGGGCAAAACCCTCGGGGAAATCAATCTAGCAAGGCATTCCGTTGAAGTCACGGCTGTTAGAAAGGGAAATATCCGCGGTCTAGCGCCCTCATCGGAGACGCGCATCGAAGCCGGTGACGTGATGGTATTGCTGGGGACCGAAGATAACCTTGCTGCCGCCGAGATGACCTTGCTGCAGGGCTGAATTTTGCGCAAATAAAAAGCCCGCTGGCCGCGGGCTTTTTTTGGTTTTTCAGTTCGTGCTAGAACAGGCTCGCGGCGCCGCAGTTGGTCTGCCCGCTGGTGGTGAGCCAGACGCCGTTCGTCAGATCGGCACAGGTTGCAGCAGTCGGTGCGGTTCCGGCTCCAAGGTAGGTGGTGAAGCGGAATGTGCCGCGCCCCGGATTGGCGTCGTCAATCTTACGGTCTACTTCGGTCAAGATTTCCACCGGCACCTGATTGCCTGTCTTCAGATTATGACGGGCGGACGCTGCCGGGTCGCCGACTTCAATGCTGTAATTATTGTCGTAGATGATTTGCAGGTACGCGTTGTAGGGGTTGTTCGGCGTATTGGCCTGGGCGACGGCATCGGTCGCGGTCGCCATATTGAAACTTCCGGTCAGGAAACCCGCGTGCGACATATGCACCCAGGCTATGGTCTGTTCGTTGGCGCCGGCGGTATTGAGTATTTGTCCGTCGCCGTTGCCGCCCAAGGTCGCCGCGACGTTGGGGATATTGGCAGCCGCCAGCGCGCCAGGGTAATCGCCTGGGAGGGCGCGGTAGCGGTCCTGGAAACCGAAGAAAGCGGCCTTGATTCCATCTTGCTGGGAAATGAGGTTTCTCACCCGGGCGCTGGTGATAAGCTCCTGGCCTTTTAGCACACCGCCCAAAAGCAGGCCGATAATGACCAGCACAATGGCCATCTCAATCAGGGTAAAACCGGCTTCTCTACGTAACATGGTTAGATCCTTTTAATCGAACTAATAATCTCTTAACCGCAAAATTTATGCCTGCGCGATTAATTGCGCCAAGCTTGTGTGAAGTCTAGCCGCAAAGCCAATGTTGGCGCGGTTTTTCGCACTATATATCAAATCTGATGCAATTTTTTCAATATCGCAGAAATACATCGCGACTCCAAAACATAATCCAGATGAAATCGTCAATTCTTCGGCACCGCTGACGATTTTTCCTCATTTTCAAGCTGTTGCAACCGTTCCGTTAACAAATGTATTTCGTGGGGATCGGTGACTATGCCGCTCACCAGCAGCCCGCCTAAAAGAATCTTTGCGCTTTGCAATTCGCCCATGTCCTCGAGGATGAAGATCGGCATCTGGGTCGCCCAGTGCGGAACATCCGGACCTGTGGCGTATTTCCTGATAGCTTGCGCATAGCGCAGCGCAAGCGGCAGATCTTTCAAACGGTGCTTCGCCATGATCGCCGCATGCGCGAGCCATGGCCAGCGTCGGTCAGGGTCCTTGAAAAACTCTTGGTAAACGAATTCAAACATTTTGCGTTGTTTCGCGGTATCCGACACTTGGCCGTAAATATGGGAGGCCATCAACAGCGGATACTGCCCAACGGGGTCAAGCTCGAGTATTCTGGAAAGCCAAGCTTGGACGCGATCATAATCGAGATCCCGAAACGGAATGCTGATGCCGGGTTGATTATCGAAAGCCTGCAGGTACAGCGTCATTAGCTGCGAAAAAGCGATAGGTTCGCCCAGACTAAGCGCCAAAAGTGTTTTGCCTTCTGGAGGAAAAGCCAGCGCCTCCGCGTTCGCAGTCGGACGCGGCTGGTGATATTGCCAAGCGAGCTGCAAAGCTAAACCCGCGATTAAAACCAGCGTAATGGATCTAGGCACCGCCTTTAACGTACGTTGTTGCAGGCTCATAATTCCTTGCGGTAAAAATCGAATAATGCGGCGCCAATCAACAAGCCGATATAAATCACGCTCTGTATCCCGATGGTTAGAAACATCCGCCACTCAGCGTGATTAACAAGCCAAGCAGTCTGGGTAAATACGTTCAAGCTTGGCAGAAAGAGCCACAAACTGTTGACCAAGAACACCATCACCTGCTGCGACAGGCTGCCTTGATCAAGCAGCGCAGAACCGCTTATTAATCGAATCGCTGCGATGGAGCGCGCGAGAACGTAGAACGCGAGTACAAAGCTTGTGGCAGGCATAATCTGGGTAAAGGTAATGGTGCAAAATAAACTCAAAGCGGAAACGATGCACAATTCTAGGGCCAGCGATGCGCCCCACAGTGATACGGCTGGCAGCGGCGCGAGAAAAGAAATTGGCAGACAAATGAGCGCGGCCATCAGGAACGCGATCAGAGCGAAACCCAAAAGCTTACCCCCCGCGTATGCGGCGCGCGGCAAATCCAGGGAAAGCAGAAGCTCAAGTCCTTTGTCGTTAAATTCGCGTACCATGCTGCTGCTGATGTAGAGCGCGAGGATAAAAACCGCGGCAAGCCTCATGCTGGCGGCGAGAAAGGCGGTTTGTTGCCGGGCGGTTTCGGTAATAGCAACTTGCTTGACAAACAAGCTTCCCAGAACGGCCAGCAGTATGGTTGCCAGCACCAGCCACGGCAGGCGCGTCCGCAGCGCCTCAAGCAGCGTGAAGCGAGAAATCGTCAAAACTTGGTTGCGCCTAGATCTCATTTGGTGGCATAAAACCGGGCAGTGAAGTATAAACCCGAATCGAGAAGAGGAATTTGTAAATTGTCCAAGTGCAAGCTACCCTAACAATTTTCATGCCGGCCCATGTGCTATGCCGCCTAGTGCAATAGTAAGCTTGAACCAGAACTTTATTGCTTCTCGTCAGCAATGGTTTCTTGGCCTGATGCTGTTGGCGCTGCACGCGGTTCTGTTCTTGGGGATTGACAGCTGGCTTGCACGTTGCTTCGTATTGACGCATTTCGGATTTTTTCTGCTGTGGCAGCCGGTATGGGGAGGAGAACGCAATCTGGATGTCCGGCACGCCGTGCTGGTAATAGGCATTGGGCTCTTGTTTACAGTTTGGAACAGTTGGTGGTTGATCGCGGTATGGATCTCGGTCCTGTTTGCGTTGATTGGTGGAAATGTGCCCAGCAAGCGTCAGCGCGGACAGCGCGCGATATTACTACTGGCGGCGACCTATCTGCTCGCCGTGCTTCTAATGTGGGTTGTGCCTCATCTTTTTGCGGATTTTCGCCTTCCCGACATCATGGCGCTGGTGGCTCGCTACGCACTGCTGCTACCGATCGTTGCAATATTTTTTATCAAGGCAGAAAGCGAACCCGAGACGGGCCAGCGCGTGGTAGATCTGTTTTACAGCCTCTTGCTTTTCCTGCTTACCGCCGCGCTGGTGCTCGGCGCGTTTGTGGTTCGGCAAATGAACCAAGGCGGCTATGTTCTAGCTCTAGCAAAAACACTGGCATTAATAGCGATTCTGTTGTTCGCGCTAAGCTGGCTATGGGACCCGCGTTCCGGCTTTGACGGGGTCGGTCAGCTGGTGTCGCGCTATCTGCTCTCGGTCGGCCTGCCGTTCGAACGCTGGATGCACAGCCTTGCCAACCTGGCCGACCGCGAGGCCAACCCTGAAAAATTCCTGATCATGGCGGTACACGAGGTAGCGGCGCTTCCCTGGGTCGCGGGAGTGAGTTGGCGGGTAGCCGGCGGCGAACGGAAACAAGGCGGTGTCTCGAAGTTTCCCGCAGAATTTTCATTCGACGATCTCAGCATAATTTTGTACAGCAAATGGGAGTTGACCCCGGCATTGCTGCTCCATGTTAAGTTACTCATACGTTTGCTGGCGGATTTTTACAGCGCCAAGCAACGCGAAAAGCAGGAACGGCACAACGCTTATACCCAGGCGGTGTATGAAACAGGCGCCCGATTGACCCATGATGTGAAAAATCTCCTGCAGTCGCTAAAATCGCTTTGCGTCGCCGCAGAAACCAGTAATGAAAATGACGCCGAAGCGCTACGCGCCATGATTCAGCGCCAATTGCCGCAAATCGCGCAGCGTTTGCAATGGACAATGGACAAATTGCAAGCGCCGCAACAGACGGAGACGCGGGAAGTTCCGGCGCACGTTTGGTGGGGCAACCTCAAGCAGCGTTACATCAGCGAAGCGGTTGAGTTTAGGCAACCGGACATTACCGTTGGCACGCTACTCCCAGCGGAGCTGTTCGACAGCATCGCGGATAATTTGCTGCAAAATGCTTTGCAGAAAAGAAAGCTCGAGCCCGGCTTGCGCATCAGCGTAGGTTTCTCATGCGCGTTGAAGCCCAGGCTCAGTATTTGCGATGACGGCGTACCGCTTAACGAAACGGTTGCTAAGCAGCTATTCAGTGGGCCTGTTCCGTCGCAGACAGGATTGGGGATTGGGCTGTACCAAGCTTGGCGCCAGGCCGAGGAACAGGGTTACCGATTGCGACTTGCAAGCAATCAGATCGGAAAAGTCTGCTTTGAGCTGGCACCCGCCAAATGAGCATTTGGATCATGGCAACTTGCCTGCGGCCACCATGCGGTTGAACATCACGCTGCTGGAAAGCCAAACGACGATATCGTCGAATTCGCCGGCGGGCGAATCCTTAGCGGTTTGCGCACGGCTCACAAAGGTGGAATCCCCGTTGGTATTTTCAAGTTCGTCCAAACTGGCTGGCGCAGGATTCTGTGCGTTGGTCGAGCTGTTGATCGCACCCCAGCCGTTTTTACCGTAGGAAAGAATCACCGCCGGGACGTTGACTGCGATGGCCGTGGCCGGGGTGCAGGCCGCCGCCGCACAGATAGTCAATGTTCCCACCGACGCCAAACTCATGGTCGCTGCCGGCGAACGATTTGAAAAAGCCGCACTCACAGCATAGTGAATGCGATTGCCCCAGCTGTCGGTGGGGGCTACAGCCAACGTGACCCATGGAATATTGCCCTCTTGCGCGTTGCACGCTCCCGTCCCAGCATTGAAATCTTCTAGTCCGTCATTGGCGCCCGCACCACTGGTTACGTCAGGACAGGGCAGGTGTGGAGGCGTCTGGCTTGCCGCATAGCCGATGAGCGCCTCTTTAATTTCATCCAACTTCTTTTGCGTGTCGCTGATATTGCGTTGATCAACCTGCGTCGCCAGGGGTACCAACAGACTGCTCAAAATGAGCGCAAGAATAAACAATACAATCCCGAGTTCAATTAGGGTAAAACCACCCGCATGCCCCGCTAAGACCTGTTGCATGATTGTCGGCGTTCCGGAAGCGCCCAGCCCGCGCATTTTATGGAGTAACAGCAAAACTTCTCCCGAAAATGGTCAGAGTAGCTGACGCGGGATTGTTAAGGGTGTAGGTGACGTAGCTTTCCCAATTGGGAAACCAGGCAGGCAGGCCGGCGAGCGCACCGCCACAGTCCGGAATGGTGTCTTGCGAGGGAATGTACCCAGTAACCGATCCGCTGACGCATTCACCATCCGGATTTGGTGCGGCAAAAGGGTAGGACAGTGTTGATGAATAATATTGGTTAAGCGCCTTCTTAAGCTCGCCCGCAACGCGCGTGGCAATTGCAATCCGGTATTGGTCGCGGGTGACGAATAGCAGCTGGTCGTCAAACTGATTGGATCCGGCCGGAACTTTTGCGGTGTCTGCGGCGCTTACAAACCCGAGCGTGACATCCCAATTGCTGTATGTTGTCCCGCCGATCGTGAAATTATCCAGAAAATTGCTTGCAGCCGGCGCCGGCCCCGAGCGATCCTGCCCGGGTTCGATTGCGCCCGGCGACAGCACAACGAAAGCAACCAGGTTACTCAATACGGCGCCATTTGCATCGCGAACGGTGAGCCAACCCGTGGTCGTAGCATCGCTTAAGTTCGCTGCAATATTCGGCAACGGATCTGTAAAGCCCCGGACAAGATTTCCGGATACTGCATACCACAAATTTTCTCCGGTACCATCGACGTTGTCCAAATTAATTGTCGCCTGAGGATTCTGACAGGGGCTCTTTTCCCCTATATATGGAAGCTCGCCGAGCAACAACGCCGGGTTACCTGAGGTAGGCGGGCAGTCACTATAGCCATTGTAATCACCATCCGCATTGCGATCGGGATAAGGTAGCAAACCGGGATCGTCGGGATGGCTGATTGCCCAACCGATCAACGCATCCTTTGCCTGTGCCAACGCGCGCGCGGTTTTGTTATCGTTTTGAATCGCGAGAGCGGTCGGACTTGAAAAATCAACAATGAGCCCGACGACCACCGCGACGATCAATACCAAAAGGACAAACAAGGCCTGACCGCTCTCCCGCCGGATGCGAATCGAACCGGGCGCTTGCGAGAGTGAGTCATCAGTACTGATTTTGGAGGGGTTTCTGTGTCGATGGATTTGTGGATTGCTCATCGGGCTGTGGAGATGGTTCCGAGCCGTTCGCTTCCTGAGAGGAAATACCGGGGTCTGGTTTTTCAGGGGAGCGCGGCGGGTTCGCTAAGACTTTCTGCTGTTCATTCTGCGCCGATGGCGCTGTTTTTTTACGGACTACAGGGGGTGGAGGAGGTATTTGATAGCTTTCTTGAATATGCCCGTTCGTCGCATCGAGATTTTGACCGACTTTCACATCTACGTTACGCGTAGATTGCGGTAACCGCAACGTGACGCTGGCATTATCCGCACTGCGGCCGATGATTTTTATTCCATTAGCTGTATGTTTTTGGCTGACCGGTTGATTATTGATCCAGATTGTCGATTCGCCGTCGCTGCGCTTGATCACGCCGTTGACACTGATGTTCTCTGGAGTCGCTGGTGCCTCGGGCTCGACGTTGATTTGGATTTTCTGTCGTCTGGCATTATCAAGTGTGGCGCGTTGCTCAGGCGTATAGAACAAACGCCCCAAAGGCTCTGCCGCGGAGCCGCAAAGCGGCAGCATCAATAAAATAAGCGCCGCCCATCTCATTGTTTACTCCCCGTTGAATCAGCAGGCCGCAGGGTAATCCAGGTAAGATCGCATTCGGCCTGCAAATTGGGCTGCAATCGGATTGCGGTCATATTGTTGTCCAGTCGCTCAATCTTACATTGGTCGAGATGGAACAGACCGACGTTTTTTGTCGCGAGGATATTGAAAAAGCGCATCAAATCTCCCTCATGCAACAAGCGAAAATTAAGCTTCATCAGCGACTGCTGTAATGTAAGATTGCCGGGATTGTACGCGGCGGCGAGAGTGTATGGGTGCTGCGCACCGATCTGATACGCGACCCCGTACAGTTCCGCTTGCTGGTTGGCAATGCGCAATCCGTCGAGCCAGTTGATGCGCGCCTCAGTGCCGATGAAGCCTTGTTTCTCCAACCGCAGATAGTCGGGCAAATAATGATTGATCAGTTCCTTCTCATCTCCTGATTTCTGGTAACGGACGCGCGCTTCGCCCAGCTGATATTGCTGTTGTTGCAGTTGCTGGAGCGCGAGCTCGGCCATATGCTTGGTGTAATAGACCAGTGCAGCGCCCGCGACCAACACAACAAGCAGTACCGTAAGCGGGATGCGCAGCGCGCGCAGGTCCGACGATTTCATGATTCCTGCCTCAAGGATAACTCGACTTTGAAAGGCGCCGTCGAAGATTGCTCCCGGCTGTCGGTGGTGTTGCCGCTCAAGCTGGTTCCCGGATTAATGTTGAGTGGTAGTTGTATCACGTTTACTTGCGCGACATTCTTGTCTTGTCTAAGTTTTTCTGCGAAGCGGTTGATTCTGGCCATCGCAGCGCGGTAATCGCCGTTGAAGGGCCTGATTTCCGCCTCAATAAGGCCGCTTTGCGTATTTGCGGCGATCCCTTGCGCCGGCGCCGAATCTTCCACCTTCCCCTCTTTGCCGTATTTCCAGACAATGCTTTTCAGCATCACATCGGGACTTGAGTCAAGCGCGTGGCTGATCACTCCAAACATGAGTTCGGGTGTGCGACCTTCTTTCTTGATTTTTTCAGCGGTCTCGACGGCGTTTCTTAGGTTTTCTGCTGAAGTCGGAGCAGCCGGAAATTGCTTTGTCACTTCCAGATATTGCGCTTGCTGCTGCTCGGTTTGCTGCGCCGTTATCATGGCTTGCTTCCGGGAATCGTATTGCTGATAGAGATTATTCCCGCACCACAAGACCGCCACAAAAGCCGCTAAGGCACTGGCCGCGTATATATTGCGGCGCGCTTGGTAGAGCCAGAAAAGATGAGTTTTTTCGGCGGGCGCAAGGTTTATAGGTTTCAGCTCGCCGACCATCTGCAAGTACACCACGTCGGGAGAGACTTGCAGCAGCTCCGGCGCTAAGCCCATTTTGACTACAATCTCGTCGCGTCCAAAATGCTGGTAAATAATATTCGATTGCAATTTAGCCAGCTCTTTTCCGAGACCGACGAGCGTTGCACGCTGATCCAGGATGACGACCAGGAGGGGCTCATCCAGGGGCAGTATTTTGACTGCAGCAAGGTACAGGCGCGTGTTGCTGATTTCCTCGGCGTAATCGGCCACGCCTGATTCATCCGGAATATTTTCCAGCTGTGTAAGGCGGCTGATGCGCAATTTCTGGTCCTGGAAAAAAGTCTGCCGGAGCCCGGCGCCGTTTTGCGTCACCAGAAGCAAGCTGTTGATGTTGCCGAGCCCGAATTTCTTGAGGAGACTCTTACTGGCCATCGGCAGCAGGTACACGCCTGCCAACGGTGCACGCTGCGCTTCAATGACATTGAGCCAGCCGGCAATCAGATCCGGATTAGTCAAAGCCGCGAACAGATAGCGATCGTCGCGCCGCTTGTCAGTCTCGCGACCTTGCGGCCAGGCTCTGCAATAAGGGTTGTTGCGGTACAGTTGTCTGAGCTTGCGGGAAACCAATTCCCTGCGGTCGCGGCCCATGCTGTGAGGCAGGCTTTCGAAGCGGTAATCCTCTTCGACAACGTCTACCAAGATGTGCACCAATATTCCCGAACTACCCTGCAGGAAGGCGCTAAACGCAGACCAGCCGCTCTGATCGTTGGGGAATACTCGGACTACCGTTAGCTTGCCGGCGTGCCAGCGGCCGACAGTGGCCGAGGTAGCGGAAACACACAATAAGAGTTTGTCGGCCATAAGGCTTGATTAATATTTAAGCTTACCGAGAATATCGTACACCGGAAGCAAGGTTGCGACCATGATGGAAAGCAAAACCCCTGCCAGGATGACTGTGGTCAACGGTCCCAGCAGCTTTAAACCCTTGTCTACCGCTTCCCTGACGTCGCGATTGTAAAAATAACTAATATTGAGCAGGGCTGTATCCAGGGCGCCCGTGGTTTCGCCGACGCGCAGCATGCGCAGCACCAGCGGCGGAAACACGCCCAGATTGCGAAACGCTTCAGTGAGGCTTTCGCCTGACCCGATTTGTTGCCCGGCGCGCTGCAGGCTGCTTACCATCACTCGGTTAGCGACGATTTCCTCGCTGGTCTTGATAGCATCCAGAATGGTAATCCCGGACTCATACATCAATGCGAAAAAATTGGCAAAACGCGCCAAGATAATTTTTTGCAGGATCTCACCGGTAATCGGAATGTGCAGTTTCAAGTAATCCCAGGAATAGCGGGCTTTCTCGCTTTGCCGCACCGCAACGAAAAAGATCACGGCAATCACGATCGGCACTACCACCAGCAACGGCCAATAATGAACTATCGAGTCGGACAGGAAGATCAACACGCGTGTTTGCAGCGGTAACGGCAGGCCCATGCTTTTCAACAACGATACCACTTGCGGCACCAGGCTCACCAACAACACGATCACCACCCCGATGATGATCACTAGGACTAAGATGGGATACAGCATCAAGCGCTGCGCCTGGCCCGTCAGTTCATCTTGCCATTTCAGAGTCGTTGCAAGGTTTTCGAACACTTCTGTGAGCTTGCCGGCCTGCTCGCCCGCTTTCACCAAGCTCACGAACACATGATTGAACACCGCGGAATGCGTCGCCAGCGCCTGTGAAAGCAGTTTGCCGCCTTCCATATCCTCAAGCAATGAAGTGAGCACTTCCTTGAAGCGCGGATTTTCGATGCTGTCGCGCAGGTCGCGCAAGCCCTCCATCAGCGGAATTCCGGCGCGCGAGATTTGCTCCATGTCGAGGCAGAATGTGATGAGGTCACGGCGGGTGATGCTGCCGCGCGCCAGCGCAGACGAACTCTTGTTGATTTGGCGGAAGGTGATGAGGTCGAGCCCCATGTGCTTTAGCCGCAGCTCGAGGTCGACCTCGTTTATCGCATTGAGGTCACCGCGTGCGGGCTTGCCGTCCTTGTCTACCGCTTTGTACTGAAAAGTGGACATGTGGTTTGCGCTCCGAAGTTGCCCGTCGGCCGTTAAATCAATCTTCCGGTGAGATCCACCGTGCGCGATACTTCGGCAAGGCTGGTCATGCCGTCCAGCACGCGCTGAATGCCGTCCTCAGCTAGCGTGCGGAAATTTTTTTGCAGAGCCGCAGTCTTAAGTTCCCGGGCGGTGGCGCGTCGCGCCACAAGCTCGTTCAAATCGCCGTCCATTTGCAGAATTTCCAGGAGCGCCATGCGACCCTTGTAGCCTTTGGATTGACAATGCTTGCAACCCACCGCCTTATAGATTTTAATTTTTGAATCCAGCGGCAATCGCAGCAAGTGAATTTCCTCCTGATTCGGAAAGTAAGCCTGTTTGCAGCGCGAACAAAGCAGCCGCACCAGGCGTTGCGCCAATACACCGATGACGTTGCCCGAAATGATGTCGGGCGGGATGCCGATGTCCATGAGGCGAGGAAATGCGCCCAGCGCCGAGTTGGTGTGCAAGGTGGTGAACACCTGGTGGCCGGTCATTGCTGCGCGGAACGCCATTTCCGCAGTTTCCCGGTCTCGCACTTCGCCGACCAGGATGATGTCCGGATCCTGGCGCATGATTGAACGGATACCGTTGGCGAAATCCATTTTGGCCACCTCATTAACCGAAGTCTGGCGCATCATGGTCACTGGATATTCGACGGGGTCTTCCAACGTCATGATGTTCACGGTTTCATCATTGAGTTTGGAGAGCAGTGAATACAACATGGTGGTCTTGCCGCTTCCGGTAGGACCGGTGAGAATCAGTATACCTTCAGGCCGTGCCAGCATTGTTTCCAGCGTCGCTATCGTTTCGGACTGCAGATTCATGCGGTCCAGGTTAATGATGGATTTTTCACGGTCGAGTACGCGCAGCACGATATTCTCGCCGTAGATAGTAGGCTGCGTAGAGACGCGAAAGTCGATCGGCCGCCCGTTGAGATTGAGAGACAATCTTCCGTCCTGCGGCGCGCGGGTTTCGGCAATGTTCATTCCAGAGATCACTTTGAGCCGCACTGCAATTCCAGGCCAGTAGGTCTTGTGCAGGCTGCGCACTTGCTCCAGCACGCCGTCGACGCGGTAACGGATGCGCAAAAAAGCGTATTCCGGCTCAAAGTGAACATCCGATGCACCCCGTTTTACTGCGTCCACGAGCAAGGCACCAACCAGCCGAACGATGGGTTGAGTGTACTCGTCGCCGGCCATTTGCAGGCTTTGATAATCGATTTCCCCGGTTTCGATTTCCTCCAATATGCCGTCCACCGATAGCTCGAATCCATAGAAACGGTCTATGCTTTCCTCGAGCTGTGCCTCGCCGGCGAGCAGCGTCTTGATTTCAATCTGCGTACCCAAAAAGGCGCGCAACTGGTCCAGCGCGACCACATTGAAAATTTCGCTAACCCCAACCGTGAGAATTTTAGTATCCGCGTTGTAGGCAATTGGCAGCATGCGATAGCGCCGGGCAAAATCCTGGGGTATCAGCTTGAGCGCTTCGGCATCCGCAACAACTTGTGAAAGGTCGATGCTCTCCTGGCCGATTGTGCGCGCCATCAGGTCGCGGATTACCGCTTCGCTGACAAAGCCCAACTTCACCAGCTGCCGGCCTATCGGGATTTTTTCGTGCTTTTGCTGGGTTAAGGCAATGCGCAGCTGGTCAAGACTTATCAGGCCTTGCTGAATGAGCAGCTCGCCGAGGCGCAGTTTTTTACGCTGCTCTGCCACGCTTACTCCAAGGAAGACAGTTTGCTGATGCGATTTTGCGCCAGGCTTAAATCAAAATTGGCGTGACCCTGGTCTTTGGCCAGCTGTAATGCTTGCTGATAATACTTAAGGGCCACTTTGGGTTGGCTAATGTGCTCCAGACTGACGGCCAGATTGAAGGCGTAATCGGCGTTGTCCGGCTGCAAATGAAATGCCTGCATATACGCGGACTGCGCCCCCGGCCACTGCGACTGCTCGGCGTACAAATTGCCTAAGGTAAAAAATACGAATCCCGAAGGTTCTCGCGCAAGCAGCTGCTTTAGGCGCATCTCGCTCGCTTGCGGATCATTGTGCCCAACGATTCCAAGTAGCCCGGCCTGGGCGGTCGCGTTTCTCGGGTCGACGCGGAGTACCTGCAGATAATACTGAACCGCTTTGTCAGTTTGTTTTTGTTGTTCCGCGACCGCGGCAAGCCCGAGCAATGCCTCGGTATTATTGGGATCGATCGCGAGCATTTTCTGGTACGAGTCCTGAGCGGCGTCAAGACGGTTTTGCTGAAACGCTTGGTAGGCGCTCACCAGCTGTGGTGCAACTTGCGGCGTTGCTTTGGCGGGAGTGACGGTGATGTTTTGTTGAGAAGATGCGCCTGATGGTGCCAACGGCGCCTGTTTCGTTTGCTGAGGTGCTCGGGTAGCAGAGCGCGCGCGTTGTTCGACCACCTGTTCTAGTTTTTTTTCGGGAACGTCTGCCGCCACCGGTTGTGGCCCCATTGCCGTCAGCTGCTCCGTTTTTTGTTCTTGCGCTTGAGGGGCGGCCGTTGGCTGCGGTTGCGGCTCCGGTCTTACCTGCGTTGCTGGGACGGCCGCGACTGCAGGCGGAGCCGGGGGCCGAGCGGAAGTGACGAAGACGCTCGGTTTGCTAATCGCCAAATAGACATAGATTGCGCCGCCGATTAACAGCAATGCGGCAGCGACCCCGAGCAATACCACCGGATGACCTTTAACGAAGTCACCCACGCCGCCAGGTACTTCGGAAGCCCGCATCACGGTTGCGGCCAATTCTGGACTCGGCGGCGGTTCGGGCTCAACTTTCCATGCGGGCGTTTCCGGCTCGGTTTGCAGCGGTTGAAGGGCAAGCTCTGAAGTCATTGGTGACGCGTCCTGCGCAGGCGGAGTTTTCTCGCCAGAACTTTCGCGGTTCTGTGCGGCCTTTTGCAAGGCTTTCATCAACAGGCTCATTGATTGGCGCCGGTCGTTTCAGGAGTCGGAAGAAAACGCTTGAAGAATTTCAACTGGTCGCTGTCCAGAGATGGATTGGTGATTACTGTTGGACGCAAGAAAACCAGCAGCTCTTCCTTGCTCACTAGATTATTGCGGAAATTGAACAATTCACCAATAAACGGAATTTTTGATAGACCAGGCACCGCATTGCTGTTGCGCTGCACATTATCCTGCATCAGACCCCCCAACACTACGATCTGGCCGCTGCCCACCTGCAGCACCGATTCCATCTCTTGGGTCCTGACCTGAGGCACCAGGTTCGGGATTTGCGATCTGGTGATTGTTCCTGTAACAGAATTGATTTGCGTGGTAACGAGGGCTGGATTGGGGTCTTGGACCGACGTGGGAGCGGTGGTAATGGTCGGGCGCACAATCAGGGTAACCATTCCGTTTTCATCGATTTGCGGCGTCACGGTCATTACCAGGCCTATCGGTACTGTCTGTGCCGTAGTGTTGAATGTCTGCTGCGTCACGGTCGTCGAGGAGGTGGAAAGTACCGCTGGCACCGCGGTAACCGAGAAATAAACCACGTTTTCCACCACCTTGAGCAGCGCAGTTTGGTTATTAAGCGCCATCAGTTTCGGGCTCGATAACACCCGCGTTTTGCCAAACTGCTCCAGCAACGAAATGGTGGCATTTATATTGGTGCTGCCGGCGACGTTGTAAGCTACTGTAGTGAACGGGGGGGCCGCAGTACTCAGGGTACTCAGGGATTGATTAATGACCCAGTTGCCCATTTTCGAGAAATCTACGCCCCCTTGGTACTGATCACTGAGGGTGACATCAACGACGCTGGCCTCGATCAGCACTTGGCGCCGAGACGCCTCAGTTACGCCGTCGAGGTATTGTTGCACCAGCACGTGCTGTTTCTCAGTCGCAAACACGCTTACCGTGCCTGCGACAGGGTTTACCACAATATCGTCTTTCACATCCCCAGGAAGCGCAGGTGCGGTACCGCCAAAAGCGGTGGCATAAAGCTTGTCCGCACCGGTACCGGCGTGCGCGACCGCGCCCGCTTCCTGCACGCGCTCTTCATGCTCGGTACGCAGTGCCTCGGCTCGCGCGGCTTTTTCTTCCGCCGTTGAAGTCTGCGCGCTGGTGGAACTCAATAGACTACGCAGGTTCTCTTTCAGGAGCTCCCAAAAATTATTGTTGGAAGTACTGGTAACGTTGGTGCTGGAATAGTTGCCCGAACCTGATGTCCCGCTCGACTGGGCTCCAGCGCCAGTGCTGCTGCCGGGACTGGTTCCTGCTGAGGAGATTTGTCCGGTAACGCTGTTGCTGGAAGTCGTATTGCGCGCGAGGTTGACGTAGTTCACGAAATAAGTCTTGAAATAAGGCGTATCCGGGGTGACTACCAGAGTATCGCCTTCCATTTTGTAGCGTATGTCCACCTGCCGGGATATGCGCTCGAGAATCGCTGGCAGGGTTTCGTTCACTGCGTTTAATGTCACCAGCCCCTGGATATCTGGACTTATATCTATGTTTTGCTTGGTGTCCCGAGCCAAAGCAAAAAGCAATTCCTTCGCAGGAACCTCGTTTACTACCACACTATACGTCTGCGGCTTCTCGGCCGGCTTGGGTGGGGGCACATAACCGATCGCCTTCACTGGGGCGGGAATTTCGCCCGCCTTAGGCCCTAGCGTGCCGGTAATATGGCCTTCCGACTGCGGGATCTGCGGATAATTCGACAAATTACCCGTGGCGCAACTGCCCGAAACCACGGCTAATGCCAGACAAGAAAGGAGCGCCCTTGTATTGGAGCGTTGCATCTTTACCCTACCCTGAAAAGGCGACATGTTATTCGCAACAATTTCTAATCATAGCACTATCTTATTACAAGTTCTGTAAGGTATTTGGCAATTATTGCTTGCAATATGACAGAGTTGCAAGCTTTGTTGCTGGATTTAGTCGCTTACCGGAACTCGCGCAACTTGGATACGACCCACATTAATTTTGAAACTGGCCTACTTTCAACAGCTTCAAATGAAACGCTTGGCCGTATTTGGGCGGGAGTTGATCCATTGCCGCGCGCGCGCTCTGTTGCGAAGAATAGATGCCGTAAAATACCCTGAATCGGGGCTTCCCCCCTATTTTCACCGGATGCACGTAAATTTCGTTTAGATTCACCAGCTTTGGGGCGCGATTAAGGAAGTCTTCGATACGTTTCGGGCGCATTTCTTCGGTGAGAAACAATTGGATGCTTAAATCATCCGGCGCGGCTTGGCGAAACGCTTCGCGCGTTGCTTCGATACGCATCTGCAAAATCGGATATTGTTCGAAAGCACCGTAGCCTGATGCGGGTTGCGGCGCGATCGATGATTTGGTTTCCGTGCTTATCGGGGCGGAGCTAACGGCAGCAGACATGCGCAACGGAAGACTGAGCTCTCCTGTGTCGGTATTTTGCGGATTTGCGTTCTCAGATGCCCGAGAAACGGCCTGCGGAGATGTTGATAACGCTTCCTTATTTGATTCCGATGCCAGTCCGTCGGCAGCTGAAGGTTGCGTGATCGGGGAATCGTTTCGAATTGGTTGGGGCGCAGTTGTCCGGGGCTTTTCGGACTCTGCACGTTTTGCTCGCGCGCTTGCGACCGCTGCATCGCGGGCGGCGGACTGATGCGTCGTCGGCATTTCGAGCATAGGCAAAAGCAGGAGATAGGCACTGTACGATAATGTCCCAACCGCGATGCCGAATATTAGCCATCCCAAGCGCGAAAAAGCCTTGCGGCGTTGGCCAAGATCATTGCTGAATTCGCTGTCATGAATTGCCGCCTTGACATGCTTCGATTTGATGGTGTGAGTATTGTCAGCAAATGCCGCGAGCAGCGTCTTGTCCGCCAGCAAGTTCACGCGCCGGGTCAGCCCCTCTGAGGCCTTGGCAATCATGTGGACCACGCTTTGGGTAAAGAGGTCGGGGCCACGATAGCCTGCGGCGCGCATGCGAAACATCAGGTACTCCTTGATCTGTTCCGAATTCAGAGGGGTCAGCGAAAAGCTGTAGGTAATGCGCTCGCGCAGCTGGCGGATTTTCGGCTGGCGCAAAATTTCGTCAATCTCGGGTTGGCCAAAAAGCACGATCTGCAACAACTTGTGGCTCCCGGTCTCCAGGTTGGAGAGTAGACGTATTTCCTCAAGTGTGGCGAGCGGCATGCTCTGCGATTCTTCGACAAAAATCACCACTTGCCGATTTTGCGTGTGCCGCTCGAGCAAATAGCTATGCAGCTCTTGCATTACTTTGATGCGCGGCTCGTTGTCCCCTATTCGCAACTGTAATTCAAACGCGATGGCATGCAGAATTTCGTCAGGCGATACACTGGGATTGGCGAGATAGACAGACTCAATCTGTTGCGGCAGGCACGTTTGAAGCATACGGCACAACATGGTCTTGCCGCTGCCTACTTCGCCGCTAACCTTGATTATTCCTTCGCCATGCGAGATAGCATAGAGCAGCGCGTCTAGAATTGCGCCGCGGTTCCCCCCCGGGAAGAAAAATTCGGTGTTCGGGGTGATCTTAAACGGGGGTTGGGTCAGGCCGAAATACTCTTGATACATGTCGATTAATTGTCCTCATTCTCCACATCCCCATATTGTTGCATACGGCTGTACAACGTGGTGCGGCGCACCCCCAATAGTTTTGCGGCCTGAGAAAGATTGCCGTGGGTGATGGAAAGCGCGGCCTCAACGTAACTTTTTTCCCATTGTTGCAGCATTTCGTCCAAACTGAAATTTTTCTGCGACTGCAAATGTTTCCTTGCTGCGTCGAGCAAGGCTTTAGAGTCCTGGGCCATCACCGGCTCGGGCATTTTGCCGTCCACATTGTCCATATCCAGTTCGCCTTGCAATTGCGAGGTCCCGACAGTTTGTCCGGGATATTTGGTCGTCAGGCGGATTACGATATTTCGCAATTCACGCACATTGCCTGGAAAGCTGTAGTCGCGCCACAGGGCCAAAGATTTATCGTCCAAATTGAATGCCGCAACGTGGCCTTGGCGTGAATAAAAATCGCGGAAATGGTTGAGCAGGATTAGTTTGTCCTCGTCGAGCTCCCGCAGCGCTGGCACGCTGATACTGAATACGCTCAGACGATGGTACAGGTCGGCACGAAATCGGCTGGCTTTTATTTCTTGGCGCAGATCACGATTGGTTGCGGCAACTACACGTGCGTTACTGGTGCGGCTTGCGGTTTCGCCGACGCGCTGATATTCGCCATTTTCCAGGACCCGCAAAAGCTTGGCCTGCAATTCCAGCGGCAGTTCGCCGATTTCATCGAGAAACAGCGTTCCGTCTTTTGCGTCTTCAAAGTAGCCCGAATGCGGTGCCGTGGCGCCAGTGAAAGAACCCTTGCTGTATCCAAACAGCGTAGGCTCTACTAGATTCGGGGAAATTGCGGCGCAGTTGAGCGCCAAATATGGTTTTTGCCTGCGGCCGCTCAAGTTGTGCAAGGAAATTGCAACGAGTTCCTTGCCACTGCCCGACTCGCCTTCGATGAGGACCGGAAACGGTGCATTTGCGTACTGGCCGATTTGATTGCGGAGTTTTTCAATCACCAAGCTTTTGCCAATAATTCCCCCCTCCACGGGCGCTACCACCAGTTCTGCGTCGCGGATTTGCAGGGCCTTGGCAAGCAGGGTTTTGAGCGTTTCCGGTTCGCACGGCTTGGCGATAAATTCGATGGCGCCCAGCGTGCGCGCGTGCCGCGCGTTGGCCTCGTCATTCTGGCCCGAGAGCACCACGATCTTGATATCCGGCGAGTACGCCAGCAATTCGCTGATCAGGCGGAAACCTTCGTCGGGGCGATGCGGGGTGGGGGGTAGCCCCAGGTCAATCAATGCCAGCTGTGGCGGTTTGTCGAGCTGCCGCAGCAGGCTTTTAACTTGGTTGCGCGAATCCGCTGCATAGACCGTATAATCCTTGCTCAACACGAAATTCAGAGTATCGGTAATCAGCGGGTCGTCGTCGACGATCAGCAGATCAGGTTTGGCTTGAGTATCCACCGTATCCCACACCTTCAGGCAAAACAACTTTGGTCATTTTGCCAGAGTCTTGGAGTCTCTAACATAGTCAAAGTACCTCTGCGTTGCTGTTCGAGAGGTGCGGGTGCAAAGCTCGAAGACGTAGCGCTACCCCGTGCTAACGTGAGCCCGAGCAATTGCGCAGACGCGATTTGGGCCGCAACCGGCAGGGACGGCGCAGCGCGCTTCGCGGCGTGCACTTGGTCCCGGCCCGTCGCAACAAGAGTATAAGTATGTTAGAGACTCCTAGGTCCCCGCCATTGCCCCCGGCTCGCCGATACAGGACAAGAATGCCCGCTCCAGAGTCGGCGCCGCGTGCGCGCGGCACAATTGTTGCGGAGTGCCCACAAAAAGTACGCGGCCATCGTGGATTACGGCCATGCGGTCGCAAATTTCCTCGACATCGGCGAGTGTGTGCGACGTGAGAAACAAGGTGCGGCCTTTATCACGCAGTTCATTGAATTTCGTCTTCAATCGCGCACGCGCTTTTGGATCCAGGCCACTGGTAGGCTCATCCAGCACATAGAGTTCCTTGCTGGCGAGAAAGCACGCCGCGAGCCCCAGTTTCTGAGTCATACCCTTGGAATAAGCGCGCACCGGAAGCCGCAGTGCCGCCAAATCGAGATCAAGCGCAGAAAGCATTCCCTCTACCTGATTTGGATCATACGCTATCCCCTGCAGCCTCAGCATGTAATGCAGGAAGTCGCGTCCGGTCAAGTAAAAAGGCGGAATAAAGCGTTCCGGCAGAAACGACAGGCGTTTGCGGGCCGCCGTGACGCGGTGGGAAGTGCCGAAGATATTAATTGCGCCCGCATCGGTTTCGCAAAAATCAAGCAGACATTTTAAGAGCGTGGTCTTGCCGGCGCCGTTGATTCCCACCAGAGCAAAATATTCCCCGCTCTCGACGCTGAAGCTTATCTCGTTGAGTGCGGTGTATTTTCCGAAATTCTTACGGACGCCAATGATATCCAGTGCGTGTGCGCGCATGAGTAGCAAACGGGATCGAATTTCCGTTTATTCATGATAACACGCCGATGAGAATCGCATTTGGCCAACAAGTTAAAAACAATCGAGTTTTTCTATTTGCAATAACTAGTTTAAAATTCGCTTTTCCGAACTCAATTGTCCCCAACGGTGCCCGCGGACCATCTTGTTGAAATAAACAACGTCAATTTTGCCTACGACGAACACCCTGTCCTCAAGGGAATGAACATGCGCATTGCCCGGGGACAGGTGGTTTCCATCATGGGTGGCAGTGGTTGCGGCAAGACCACGCTGCTGCGGCTCATCGGCGGGCAATTGCGACCCGCAGCCGGCTCGGTCAAGGTGGCCGGGGAAGTAATTCATGAATTGGGGCATGACGAGCTGTATCGTATGCGACGGCGCATGGGGATGTTATTTCAATTCGGCGCCTTATTCACGGATTTGTCGGTGTTTGATAATGTTGCGTTTCCTTTGCGCGAGCACACCGATCTTCCGGAGACGCTCATTCGCGACCTGGTGCTGATGAAGCTGCACGCGGTCGGTTTGCGCGGGGCCCGCGACCTCATGCCTTCCGCAATCTCCGGCGGTATGTCGCGGCGCGTGGCACTTGCGCGCGCAATTGCACTCGATCCCATGCTCATCATGTATGATGAGCCGTTCGCCGGTCTGGACCCGATTTCACTTGGCGTAATCGCCAACCTCATCAGACGCCTGAACGATGCGCTGGGCGCGACATCGATTATTGTCACCCATGACGTGGAGGAAACGTTAGCTATCGTGGATTACGTTTATTTTGTTTCAGAGGGCGTCTTGGTGGCGCAGGGCACGCCGAATGAAATTCGCGCATCTGCTTTGCCGTTCGTACACCAGTTTGTACATGCGGAAATGGACGGGCCGGTGCCGTTTCATTACTCCAGCCCGCCTTATGCCAAGGACCTGGGGTTAGATGAACGCGGTGGTTAAAGCAATTCCTGACGGGCTTCGAGTACTGGGCGGCTCGGCAATTAGCGGTGTAATGCGGCTAGGCGTTGCCAGCCGTTTTCTTTGGGCCACCGTTATTCAGTCCGGCACCAGTTTCCGGCGGTTTAGGCTGGTTACACGCGAAATTTATTTTGTCGGCGTTTATTCGCTGATCATCATTATAGTTTCGGGGTTGTTTGTCGGTTTCGTGTTGGGACTGCAAGGCTACAATACCTTGCAGAAATACGCGTCTGAACAGGCCTTGGGCCTGCTGGTTGCTCTCTCTTTGGTCCGCGAGCTCGGACCAGTAGTTACTGCGCTATTGTTTGCCGGCCGTGCTGGTACCGCGCTTACCGCTGAAATCGGCCTTATGAAAGCGACCGAGCAGCTTTCCGCGATGGAAATGATGGCTGTGGATCCGATCGCCCGCGTGGTAGCACCGCGCTTTTGGGCGGGCGTAATTTCGATGCCAGTATTGGCGGCGATCTTCAGCATAGTCGGCGTGTTCGGCGGCTATTTCGTCGGGGTCGTGCTGATAGGCGTGGATGAAGGCGCATTCTGGTCGCAAATGCAGGCCGGGGTGGATGTGTTTGATGACGTACTGAACGGGGAGATCAAAAGCTTGGTGTTTGGTGTGACCGTGACGCTGATCGCCTTGTTCGAAGGCTATGACTGCTATCCCACCGCGGAGGGGGTAGCGAGTGCGACTACACGCACGGTGGTTATCTCGTCGCTGGCAGTACTGGCGCTGGATTTTGTGTTGACAGCTTTTATGCTTGGAGGATGGTGATGGGATCGAAAACGCTCGATTTGTGGGCAGGCATGTTTGTCCTGGCTGGAATCGTCGCCTTGTTCATGCTGGCGTTCAAAGTCGGCAACCTTAGCAGCTTTAGCTTGTCTAGCAATAATTATCCGCTCTATGCCAATTTCGAGAATATCGGGGGCCTAAAGGTACGCGCACCGGTAAGAAGCGCCGGCGTGGTGGTCGGGCGCGTTGCCGACATCCGCTTCGACAACAAGGACTATGTGGCGAGAGTAACATTAAGTATTGACAATCGTTATAAGTTTCCCAAGGACACTTTTGCCAGCATCCTTACGTCCGGTTTGCTCGGTGAGCAATACATTGGGCTGGATGCGGGAGGCGACACCAAATATCTGCAGGCCGGAGACACCATCAAGAAAACCCAGTCTGCACTGGTGCTGGAAAAGTTAATAGGCCAGTTTTTATTCAGTAAAGCCGAAGGCGGGAACAAATGAAGACTATTTACAGGTTACCATGGGTGCTTGGGGTGTTCGCAAGTGGCTTAGCCTTGGCGGCGGATATCGTGCCGCCGGATGTGCTGGTGCGCAACACCGCTGACGAAGTTCTGCAGATCGTCAAGAATGACAAGAGCATTCAGGCGGGAGATCGTAAAAAACTCTACCAGTTGGTGGAAACAAAAGTCGTGCCGCATTTTGATTTTGTCCGCATTACCCGGCTCGCGGTGGGCAAGAACTGGCGCCACGCTACACCGGAACAGCAGCAGTCATTGGTAGCCCAATTTCGTACGCTGCTGGTACGCACTTATTCCACCGCTCTTACTTCCTACAAAGACCAAACCTATACCGTGAAACCCGCCGATATCCAAGGCGACGATGCACAGGTAAGAGTAGAAATCATGCAACCCGGTGGACAGCCGATCACGATGGATTACAGCCTGGAAAAGACGCCCGACGGCTGGAAAGTTTACGACGTGGTGGTGGCCGGAGTGAGCCTGGTGACGAGTTACCGCAGTACATTCAATAATCAAATCGACCAGTCGGGTATAGACGGCCTGATAAAGGTATTGATGGACAAGAACGAAAAACTTGATAGCGGCACCGATAAACCGAATAACCAGGTGCAGGCGCAACAGAAAAGATGATCGTTCGTGATGGCAACCGGTTGTTGGTGCAGGGTGCGGTCACTATGAGCAATGTAAATTCTCTATTCGAGGCTGGCCTGCAGCAACTTAATCACGAGCTTACGGAAGTCGATTTCAGCGGACTGCGGGAAGTAGATTCATCCGCAATCACCATGGTGCTTGAATGGCTCCGCGTTTCCAAAAGGCGAAACCTGCGGCTGAGCGTACGCAACATGCCTGACAATATGAAAAGTCTCGCCTCGCTTTACGGTGTTCTAGACCTGATACCTTTTTCTGACGGGAGATGAGGAATCGCAGGGACACGCATTGCTGGTAGCGGAGTGGCGGACTTCGTTAGGCCTACTTCTCGCAGCACGTGTCACCGGTACCCATGACTCCTGCCATTCAGATAAGTGAGGTGCATAAACGCTTTGGCGCCGTTCAGGCGCTGAGGAATGTAAGCCTGGAGATCGCGCAGGGCGAGTTCTTTGCGCTCTTGGGGCCGAATGGCGCGGGCAAAACCACTCTGATCAATATACTGGCCGGGTTAGCGCGTGCGGACAGCGGTAAAATTGCGGTAATGGGCTTTGATGTCATCGCCCAGTACCGGAACGCACGACGCGCACTCGGCGTGGTGCCGCAGGAATTGGTGTTCGATCCATTCTTTACAGTGCGCGAGACTCTAATTATCCAATCCGGCTATTTCGGAATTAAAAGCAATCGCGGCTGGATCGACGAGATAATTCAGCATCTGAACCTTGCTGACAAGGCTGACACTAATATGCGAGCTTTGTCCGGCGGTATGAAGCGCCGCGTGCTGGTGGCGCAGGCGCTGGTGCATAAACCGCCTGTTATTGTGCTGGACGAACCGACGGCTGGCGTGGACGTCGAACTGCGTCAGGAACTTTGGCAGTTCATCAGAAAACTCAATGCCGACGGCCACACGATTGTGCTTACCACTCATTATCTAGAAGAGGCGGAAACGCAGTGCAGCCGAATAGCCATGCTGAAGCAGGGAAAGATCGTCGCCCTCGACACCACTAGACATCTTCTAGAAAGCTTTTCCGCGCGCCAAGTCAAGCTGAGGCTGTCGCCAGATTACCTGCCCGAGGATTTGCGCTCCTTGCTGAGGCAGCGCATCGATTCGAGCTACACACTGGCGCTACCCGATTATTCAGAACTGGAAAGAGTTATGTCGCGATTGCGCGAAGCCGGCATTACGGTTCAGGAAATTGAATTGCTCCAGCCCGACCTGGAAGAAGTGTTTGTGCAAATAATGAGCAAACACTGATGCGCGGCTTTCCGACCCTGCTCTACAAAGAGCTGCTGCGCTTCTGGAAAGTAAGTTTTCAGACGCTGCTCGCGCCAATGCTGACAGCGATGTTGTACCTCCTGATTTTTTCCCATGCTTTGGAGCAACGCCTGCACGTCTACGACGGCGTAAGCTATACGGCGTTCTTGGTGCCGGGCCTGGCGATGATGTCGGTGCTGCAGAATTCTTTCGCCAACAGTTCCTCCAGCCTTATACAGTCGAAAATAACCGGAAACATCATATTCGTTTTACTGCCACCGCTGTCGCACTGGGAGTTTTTTCTGGCTTACGCGCTGGCTGCCATTGTGCGCGGGCTATTGGTGGGTTTAGGCGTGTTCGCGGTTACATTGTGGTTTATCGCAGTCCCACTAAAAAACGCGCTGTGGGTGTTGCTGTTCGCGTTTTTGGGGAGCGGAATTCTTGGTACGATGGGGATCATCGCCGGAATCTGGTCCGACAAGTTCGACCAACTCGCGGCATTCCAGAATTTTATCATCATTCCACTGACGTTCCTGAGTGGGGTATTTTATTCGATACATTCGCTGCCCCATTTTTGGCAGACAGCGTCGCGTTTCAATCCGATTTTCTACATGATAGACGGCTTCCGTTACGGATTCTTCGGGGTTTCGGATGTTGCGCCCGACTTGAGCCTGGTCGTTGTCGCAAGCTGTTTCCTGGCCTTATCATTGTTTACCTTGTGGCTGATCAAAAGCGGATACAAGTTGCGTTATTAAAAATGCCCATGGTTAAGCCCGACGACGTGAAAACTTACATTCAAAGCAGCCTGGCATGCGAATTTGTCGAGGTGCGGGGTGACGGCCAGCATTTTGAAGCGGTCATTGTAAGCACCGCTTTCCGCGGCAAGAGCCGGGTACAGCGGCACCAGATTGTGTATCGTGCCTTGGGTGAAAAGATGCGCGAAGATATTCACGCTCTGTCAATGAAAACCTATGCCCCGGAAGAATGGACAAGCTAGTTATTCTAGGTGGCGCGCCACTTTCGGGTGAAGTTCGGATTTCCGGCGCCAAAAACGCGGCTTTGCCGATACTGTGCGCAAGCCTGCTGACCCAGCAACCGCTGAAAGTCGAAAATGTGCCGCACCTGCACGACGTTACTACCATGCTCAATCTGCTCGCGCAGATGGGTGTCGCAGTATCGCTACACGAAAAGATGACAGTTGAACTCGCTGCGGAGCGCGTGAGCAATCTGCTTGCACCGTACGAGCTGGTGAAAACGATGCGCGCCTCGATTCTTGTGTTGGGACCGATGCTGGCGCGCGCCGGCGAAGCGCGAGTGAGCCTTCCCGGTGGTTGCGCAATCGGTATGCGACCGGTGGATTTGCACATCAAAGGTCTACAGGCAATGGGCGCCGAAATCGACATTGACCACGGCTATATACAGGCGCGGGCGAAGCGCATGCGAGGCGCGCGAATTTTTATGGATTTGGTATCGGTTACTGGGACAGAGAACCTGATGATGGCAGCGACTCTGGCGCATGGCACGACCGTCATCGAAAATGCGGCGCGCGAGCCGGAAGTCGTGGATTTGGCGAATTGTCTCAACGCCATGGGGGCACATATCCGCGGTGCGGGCAGCGACATGATCACCGTTGAAGGCGCAGATACCCTACATGGGGCGCACTATCGGATTATGCCGGACCGCATCGAAACTGGTACCTTTCTGGTCGCCGCTGCGGCCAGCGGCGGGCGCATCCGGCTCAAGGATACCCGAACCAGTATTCTCGATGCCGTACTGGAGAAGCTGCGCGAGGCCGGCTCGGACATCGAAGCAGGGGATGACTGGGTAAGCCTCAAGATGAATGGGGAACTTAAGGCGGTCAATGTGCGTACTGCGCCTTATCCCGGTTTTCCAACCGATATGCAGGCGCAATTTACGGTCTTGAACAGCGTAGCGCACGGTGCGTCCACCGTTACCGAGACAATTTTTGAAAACCGTTTCATGCATGTCCAGGAGCTGAAACGCATGGGAGCCGAAATCGAGGTTGAGGGCAATTCCGCAATGGTGAAAGGTGTTGCTCAACTGGACGGCGCCAAAGTCATGGCGACTGATTTGCGTGCGTCCGCAAGCCTGGTTCTCGCTGGAATGATCGCACGCGGCGAAACCGTAGTTGACCGCGTGTATCATCTTGACCGCGGCTACGAATGTATAGAAGAAAAGCTATCGCAGCTCGGCGCCCAAATCCGCCGCGCCCATTGATTTTCAAAGAACAATTCCTGCAGCGCGGCCGCTCTGCTGTAAAATGCGCTTTTTCGATTGAGAGATCGCCGTGTCCGGAATTACCCTTGCCTTGTCGAAAGGCCGCATTTTCGACGACGCGGTACCGCTGCTAAGAACGGTAGGAATCGTCGCGCTTGACGATCCGGAAATCTCCCGCAAATTAATTCTTGCCACAAACCGCGCAGACATTCGCATCATTGTGGTGCGCGCAACCGATGTGCCCACTTATGTCCAATACGGCGCCGCGGATCTTGGTATTGCAGGCAAGGACGTGCTGGATGAGCACGGCTGCGACGGGCTGTACCAGCCATTGGACTTGAACATCGCCCGCTGCCGCATGGTGGTGGCTGTGCCACAAGGTTTTGATTACGCGAAGGCAGTGCGCCAAGGCGCGCGACTGCGCGTAGCCAGCAAATACCTACAAACCGCAAGCGAGCATTTTGCATCGAAAGGCGTGCACGTTGATCTTGTCAAGCTGTACGGCTCAATGGAACTCGCCCCGCTCACCGGACTCGCCGACGCCATTGTGGATCTCGTCAGGACCGGCAACACGCTGAAGGCCAACAACCTGCAGGCCGTGGAAGACATTTCACCTGTTTCCGCGAGGCTGATAGTCAATCAGGCGGCACTAAAAATGAAACGCGAGGCGATTAGGCCGCTCATCGACGCGTTGGAACACGCGGTGAACCGTGGTTAACGTCAGGCGTCTTTCGACCGCCCAGCGTAATTTCGAACGCCGACTCAAGTCGCTGCTTGCCTACGAAGTGGCGTTCGACACGAGGGTCGCCAACGACGTGGCCAGAATTCTGGCTGACGTGAGATCGCGCGGGGATGCGGCACTGCTCGAATATACGCGACGCTTCGATCATCTTAAAGCCAAGACCGTAAGCGACCTGGAACTGCCGCAGTCGCGCCTCAAGCAAGCACTCGAAGGCCTATCTAAGGCTCAGCGCAGCGCCTTGCAGCATGCCGCGACACGCATACGCGCCTACCACAGACGGCAAGTCGTCAAATCGTGGAGCTATCGCGATGCAGATGGCACACTGCTTGGACAACAAGTGACGCCGCTGGCGCGCGTAGGCATGTACGTTCCCGGCGGCAAAGCTGCCTATCCGTCCACCGTGCTGATGAATGCGATTCCCGCTAAATTGGCCGGCGTGCGTGAACTCATCATGGTGGCGCCAACGCCCAGCGGTGTACAGAATAAGTTGGTGCTCGCCTGCGCCGCAATCTGTAAAGTTGATCGGGTATTTACCATTGGTGGTGCTCAGGCCATAGGCGCACTTGCCTACGGCACTCGGACGATCCCGCAAGTGGATAAAATCGTTGGCCCGGGCAACGCTTTTGTCGCTATGGCAAAGCAGCGTGTGTTTGGGATCGTGGGCTTGGACATGATTGCAGGCCCTTCTGAAATTCTGGTGATTTGCGATGGCCGGACCGATCCCGACTGGGTAACCATGGATTTATTCTCCCAGTCCGAACATGACGAAATGGCGCAAGCTATCTTGCTTTCTCCCGATGCAAAATTCCTGGACGCCGTCGCTGCGAGCGTCAAGCGCCTGCTGCCTTCATTGGCCCGTCAGGAAGTTATACGCGCGTCCATGGAAAAACGCGGTGCGCTAATTCACGTAAAAGACCTCGACGAAGCCTGTGATATTGCCAACCGAATTGCGCCGGAACACCTCGAGCTCTGCGTGGAAAATGCGGAGAGGTGGGTGGGCAAAATCAGGAATGCCGGTGCGATTTTCCTGGGCCGCTACAGCTCGGAAGCCTTGGGAGATTACTGCGCCGGGCCGAATCACGTGCTGCCGACGTCACGCAGCGCGCGCTTTTCGTCGGCGTTGGGCGTGTACGACTTCCAGAAACGCTCCAGCTTGATCAACATATCCAGACGCGGCGCTGTGAAACTCGGCAAAGTGGCGGTAGAGCTGGCCATGGGTGAAGGATTGCAGGCGCACGCCAAATCGGCCCTATACCGAATGCAACAGCGGCACGGCAAATTTTGATGATGGCACCCCCTTTTGAACAGCTATTGCGCAATGAAATCAGCGCATTAAGCGCATATCCGGTGCCGGAGCGCGCCGGATTCCTGATGCTCGATGCTATGGAAAACCCACATTCCCTGCCAGAGGAATTGCGCGCCGAAATAGCGCAGCTGGTGCGCGATGCTGCCATCAACCGCTATCCCGACCCGCGGGCGGTCCGCCTGAAAGAGCGTCTGCGCAATGCAATGGAGATTCCTTCCGGGATGGAAATCATGTTGGGCAACGGGTCCGACGAGCTGATTCAGATAATCGCCTTGGCGCTCGCAAGGCCGGGCGCGAGCTTGTTGAGCGTGGAACCCGCGTTCGCAATGTTTCGCTTGATCGCAATCTATGCTGGGCTGCGTTACGCAGGTGTGCAACTTAATCCCGACTTCACGTTGGACCTCGAAGCGGTCATTGCGGCCATCGATCGATTTCGGCCTGCGGTGATTTTCATTGCCTATCCCAATAATCCGACTGGGAATCTTTTTGACCGTGAAGGGCTGCGGCGCATTGTCGAGGCTGCGCCAGGTTTGGTGGTGATCGATGAGGCATATCATATTTTTGCTCAAGAAAGTTTCATGCCGCTTCTCGCTGACTTTCGCAATCTGCTGGTTATGCGCACGCTTTCCAAACTCGGAATGGCGGGGCTACGCCTCGGTTTCCTGACAGGAAGCAGGGAGTGGCTCACGCAACTGGAAAAGTTACGTTTGCCGTATAATGTGAACACGCTGACGCAAATTGTTGCCGAGAAGCTGTTGCAGCACATGGTGGTGTTGCGCGACCAGGCCGGAGAAATCATATCGCAGCGAGCGAAATTGTATACGGAATTGTCGGAGCTTGCGGGTGTGCGCGCTTATCGGAGCGATGCGAATTTCATTCTGTTCCGCGTAACAGGAGCAGACGATGTCTTCGACCGCTTGCTAAAGCGCGGAGTTCTCATTAAGAATTTGAATCGCAGTCACCCGCTTCTGGAGAATTGCTTGCGGGTGACGGTAGGTACTGCTGGCCAAAACCAACAATTCATCCAGGCGCTCAGGAACAGCCTAATTCCATAAGGTCTTTGTCAACAACACGCCCATGCGCAAGGCACAGGTTACCCGAAATACCCTGGAAACGAGAATCGGTGTGAAACTTAATCTTGACGGGATCGGCAAGACGAAGCTCTCCACCGGTGTGGCTTTTCTCGATCATATGCTGGATCAGGTCGCGCGGCACGGAATGCTGGATCTCGAAATCTCGGCGAAGGGCGACTTGCAGATCGACGCGCACCATACTGTGGAAGACATCGGTATCACTTTTGGCCAGGCTTTCCTGAAGGCACTCGGTGATAAAAAAGGCGTACGCCGCTTCGGATTTGCATATGTGCCGCTGGACGAGGCACTGTCGCGCGTGGTTGTGGACTTATCGGGACGGCCGGGACTGGAATTCAATCTGAAATTTACGCGCGCCCGCATTGGGGAGTTCGACGTAGATTTGGTGCACGAGTTTTTCCAGGGCTTCGTCAATCACGCTCTGGTGACGCTGCACATTGACAATTTGCGCGGCAAGAATGCGCATCATCAATGTGAGACGGTATTTAAGGCGTTCGGTCGCGCGTTGCGCATGGCGTCGGAATTCGATCCGCGAAATAGCGGCAGACTACCGTCGACCAAAGGAAGTCTGTAGAAAAAACGTCGTCAATGATCGACATTGCAGTAGTGGATTACGGCATGGGCAACCTGCGCTCGGTCGCGAAAGCCCTCGAGCACGTGGCTCCGGACGCTAAAATCTGCGTTAGCGACTCCGGACAGCAGATTCGCGATGCCAAACGGGTGGTATTCCCCGGCCAGGGGGCGATGCCAGACTGCATGCGCGAGCTGGATGCGCGCGGCTTGCGCCAACCGCTACTTGAAGCGGCCCGGAGTAAGCCATTTCTAGGCATTTGCATCGGATTGCAGATGCTTTTTGAATGGAGCGAAGAAGGCGCCGTAGAAGGACTGGGTGTGTTGCCCGGCAAAGTGTGGCGCTTTCCGCAGGACGCGATGGTCAACGGTCACGGCGCCAAACTGAAGGTGCCGCACATGGGCTGGAACCAGGTTGAACAGAGAAGGTCACATGCGCTTTGGAAAGGTATTTCATCGGGCAGCCGTTTTTATTTTGTGCACAGTTACTTCGTGGAAGCCGGAAATACGCAGCAAATCGCCGCAGTGAGCCGTTACCCTTTTGCCTTTACCTGTGCTGTGGCGCGCGATAATATTTTTGCGGTGCAATTCCACCCGGAAAAAAGCCAGTCCGCGGGCTTGCGTTTGCTTGCCAATTTTGTAGACTGGAACGGACAGGCTCAAGCTGGGCCTTGATGCTTACGCTTCCACGCAATGCTGATTTGTGCTGTATTATAGCCGTGATTTCAATTCCGCTTGGCGGGTAAACCGCACCTGATTGCCTTCATCCCGAATCTGAAGCGATGTTGATCATTCCTGCGATCGATTTGAAAGACGGGCAATGCGTGCGCTTGAAGCAAGGCTCGATGAAGGACGCCACAGTATATTCCGACGCTCCGGCCGAGCAGGCCAAAAAATGGCTGGAGCAGGGCGCCCGGCGGCTGCATCTGGTGGATTTGGACGGGGCGGCTGCGGGCAAGCCCAGGAACGAACCGGCTATCAAGGAAATTGTCGCTGCGGTGGGAAACGAAATCCCAGTGCAATTGGGCGGCGGTATGCGCGACATGGAAATCATCGAGCACTATCTGGATGACGGAATCGCTTATGTCATCATCGGCAGTGCTGCAGTGAAAACACCCGGACTCCTGCACGAGGCGTGCTGTGCCTTCCCTGGACATGTTATGGTCGGCCTTGACGCCAGAGGCGGCAAAGTGGCGGTGAACGGCTGGTCTAAAGTTACCGGCCACGACGTGGTGGACCTCGCTAAGAAATTTGAAGATTACGGCGTGGAGGCAGTTATATACACCGATATCAGCAGGGACGGTATGTTGAATGGGGTTAACATCGAGGCCACGGTGGAACTTTCGCGCGCGCTTACAGTCCCGGTGATAGCGAGCGGCGGTTTGGCCACTCTGGATGACGTGAAGGCACTGTGTAAAGTGGAATCTGAAGGCATTATGGGTGCCATCACCGGCCGCGCGATCTACCAGGGCACCCTGAATTTCAAAGCAGCGCAGGCGCTCGCGGATAGACTCGGCTCAAAACCCAAGTCCTGATCGCCAAGATGCACTGCCGTCGGGAAATTCGAGCAAAATAGTTTTCCTGGTTTCCCCTTGTTCCCCACATCCTCAGGATGGAATACTGATTTATGGGCCTAGCGAAGCGCATCATTCCCTGCCTGGATGTCACTGACGGGCGCGTGGTCAAAGGCGTAAATTTCGTGGGTTTGCGCGATGCAGGTAACCCGGTGGGAATTGCCCGGCGTTACGACGAACAGGGAGCGGATGAACTCGCTTTTCTCGATATAACCGCCAGCTCCGATTCGCGCGGTCTGATTCTCCCGGTTGTCGAAGAGGTAGCGGCCCAGGTGTTTATTCCGTTGACCGTGGGTGGTGGCGTGCGCTCGGTTGCAGACGTACGTAGTCTCCTTAACGCCGGAGCCGACAAAGTCAGTATTAACACCTCGGCAGTAGAGAATCCACAGTTGGTAGCAGACGCGAGTGGTCGCTACGGTGCGCAATGCATTGTAGTGGCGATTGACGCGAAACAATCAGGAAATGGAACAAGGCCGCGTTGGGAAGTGTTTACTCATGGCGGGCGCAAGGCCAGCGGACGCGATGCGGTAGAATGGGCAAGGCAGGTGCAGGCGCTGGGCGCGGGGGAAATTCTGCTTACCAGTATGGACCGGGACGGCACAAGAAACGGGTTTGATTTGATGCTCACAAGAGCGATTTGCGATGCCGTGGATATTCCGGTCATTGCTAGCGGCGGCGCTGGTAATTTGCAGCATCTGGTGGAAGGAGTGCTGCAAGGCGGAGCGGACGCGGTGCTGGCAGCCAGCATTTTCCATTATGGCGAGTATACCGTGCTGGAGGCCAAGCGATACATGGCGCAACACAACATTGAAGTCAGGTTGTAGTGAGAGAGATTCATGGCTGATAGCTGGTTAAACAAAGTAAACTGGACGCACGACGGCCTGGTACCGGTGGTGGTTCAGGAAACAAGCGGCGGCAAGGTTCTTATGTTTGCCTGGATGAACCGCGAAGCGCTGAAACGTACCGCAAACACCGGCGAGGCCGTGTACTGGTCGCGCGCGCGCAAAAAATTATGGCGCAAGGGTGAAGAATCTGGTCATGTGCAGAAGGTGAAGGAAATCCGCCTGGATTGCGATCAGGATGTAGTCCTGCTTACCGTTGAACAAATAGGCGGAATTGCCTGCCACACGGGTAGGCACAGTTGTTTTTTCCAGAAATTGCAGAGTGGCAAATGGGTGGTCACCGATGCGGTCATCAAAGACCCGAAGGAGATTTACCCGAAATGAGCGGCGCGGATATATTGGAACGCCTTACCAAGACACTGGAAAACCGCAAAAACGCCAGCCCGGAAGACTCGTATGTGGCGCGACTTTATGCCGGCGCGCCGGAAGTAATACTGAAAAAAATCGGCGAAGAAGCTGCAGAGATTCTGCTGGCGGCGAAAGACGGTGATAAACTACAAATTGTCAGGGAAACGGCCGATCTTTGGTTTCATTGTTTGGTCATGCTTTCATATTACGGAATGACGGCAGATGACGTGCTTCAGGAATTGCGGCGGCGTGAAGGCGTTTCGGGATTAACGGAAAAGGAACAGCGCAAAAAAGGCAAGGACTAGCAATGTGGAAGAGGGGAACAGATGGACAATTGCATTTTCTGCAGAATAGTTAAAGGAGAAATCCCTAGCAGAAAGGTTTATGAGGACGATGAAATTCTCGCTTTTCACGATATCAATCCGCTCGCGCCGGTACACTTCATGTTGATACCGAAGCAGCACGTTGAATCGCTTGCTGATGTCAACCGTGCGCACCAGGGCGTATTGGGGAAAATAATGGCGCTGGCGCCGAAGCTCGCCAAAGAACAGGGTTGCAACGATGGTTTTCGCACAATAATCAACACCGGCAGAGTAGCAAGGCAGGAGGTGTCTCATTTGCATATTCACATTATCGGCGGCCCGGATGTGCTGCCACCTATGCTATACCGTGCCAAGCCGGGGTAGACCTTATCGTAGGAGTTAAACATGGGCTCAATTAGCATCTGGCATTGGTTGATTGTTCTGCTTATCGTGCTCTTGATTTTCGGCACCAAGAAGCTACGCAACATAGGCTCTGATTTGGGGAACGCGGTGAAAGGATTCAAGGAAGGCATGCGCGGCAGTTCAGATGAGGACCAGACCGACAAGCAAGTTCAGCCTCCGGTCACGGGTAAGACCATTGAAGGCGAAGTACAGAACAAAACCCAGACCAAAGCTTGATCTGGGTGACAATGCCCAATGTTTGACGTTGGTTTTTCCGAGATTTTGGTGATCGCATTGGTGGCCCTCATCGTTATTGGGCCAGAGCGATTGCCGAAGGTGGCACGTACCTTGGGGCACCTGTTCGGCCGCTTGCAGCGTTATGTTGCGGAGGTCAAGGCCGATATCGACCGCGAGATGCAAATGGATGAGCTAAGGAAACTCCAATCCGGCATGCAGGATGCGGCGCGCTCACTTGAAAAATCTGTAAGTGACAGCATGCGGGATACCGAAGCGCATATTAAAACAATCGCAGACGACGTGGAGAAGACTGGCGAGCATGCCACACCATTATCCGCGGCGCCCGAAGCGCAGGCGAAGTCCGTTAATCCGCAAAAGCAATCTTAAGTTTGCCGCCAGCCTGGACACATAGAGCTGACCGATGGCCGCTCCAGATACATTCATTTCTCACTTGATCGAGCTGCGAGACCGGCTGCTGCGCTCGATTCTCGCAATAATAATAGTGTTTCTATGCCTTTTTCCCTGGGCTCGAGATATTTATGCGCTGCTCGCGGAGCCGCTGCTTAGGGCGCTGCCCCGCGGCGGGCAGATGATCGCGACCGAAGTAACCACGCCGTTTTTCGTGCCGATGAAGGTGACCCTAATGGCTGCCTTCGTCATCGCGCTTCCGTTTGTGCTTTACCAGTTATGGGCGTTTGTCGCGCCCGGGCTGTACGCCAACGAAAAGCGCCTGGTCGGTCCGCTAATCATAGCCAGTACGTTGTTGTTTATTTGCGGCATGGGATTCGCTTATTTTCTGGTGTTTCCCATGGTGTTCGGCTTCGTGATTCGCATCGCCCCGCAGGGTGTGGCGGTAATGACCGATATCGGCAAATACCTTGATTTCGTGCTTACGATGTTTGTCGCGTTCGGCATCGCTTTTGAAATGCCGGTCGCCGTGGTGCTGCTGGTGAAGATGGGCGTGGTAAGCGTGGCCCAGCTTAAACAGGTGCGGCCCTATGCTATCGTCGGTGCGTTCGTCATCGGTGCGATATTCACGCCGCCTGATGTGGTTTCGCAAATCATGCTCGCGGTGCCGTTGTGGCTGTTGTTTGAAGTGGGGTTAGTGGTTGCGGGGTTTATCAGCAAACCCGGCACGGCTGTGGATGACTACCGACCGCTTACTGAACCTGAAACCGATGATATCGAAACCAACCGTAATAAGCGCGGCAGATAACGGTTAGCCTCTTTTATTGGTCCTCTTCGTCTTGCTCTTCAAGATCCTCGACGCGTGGTTTCGGTCTCTTGCCAACCCTGATTTTGAGCTGCATTTCGGTTTGATTGCGCATCATGGTAAACGCTGCCGCTCTTCCCGGTGTCAGCGCAGCGATCAGGTTGAGCATGCTGCGCGAATCGGTTACCGGTTTGCCTTCGACCGCAAGCAGTATGTCCCCCGGCTTCACCCCGGCCTTGTCAGCAGGGCCTTTTTTTATGACGCCGGCGATTAAGGCCCCGCTAGTGTTGGGTAAATTGAATGATTCCGCCAATTCCCTGGACATGTCCTGCGCTTCAACGCCGATCCAACCACGCGTAACGCTGCCATTCTTGATGATTTGCTCCATCACTTGCTTGGCAACACTGGTGGGAATCGCGAAACCGATGCCTTCGGACCCCCCGGTTCTAGTGTAAATAGCGCTATTAATACCAATCAGATTTCCCGATACATCTACCAGCGCACCGCCGGAATTGCCGGGATTGATCGGGGCGTCAGTTTGGATAAAGTTCTCGAACGTATTGAGACCTAGATTGCTGCGACCAACCGCGCTGATGATGCCCATGGTCACCGTTTGCCCGACGCCGTAGGGATTGCCAATGGCGAGCACCACGTCGCCCACGTTTATTTGATCAGAGCGTCCAAAGGTAATCGCTGGTAAATTCTTCAAGTCTATTTTCAATACCGCCAGATCGGTGTCGGGATCATCCCCGATAACGCGCGGCGTCGCCTTGCGCCCGTCGCTGAGCAGCACTTCGATTTCATCGGCAGCGCGCACCATGTGGGAGTTGGTTAGGATATATCCCTGAGGGCTCACAATTACGCCGGAGCCTAGGCTGGTGCTGCGGTGCATTTCATCGGGACTATCACCGAAGAAATGCCGGAATAAAGGATCGTCAATTAGCGGATGCCGCGGCGTGCGCACTTCTTTGCTAGTAAAAATATTAACCACGGCCGGCATTGCCTTTTTCGAGGCGTAACTGTACGAAGTATTGTTGGCTCTCGGCGAAACGTCCGGCGCCGCTTCATTGAAGGAAACGACGTTGCCACCGCGCCAAGTGGCTGGCAGCAGATCGGGCTTTAAAGTCGTAACCACAAATACGATCGCAAGGCAAACGGTCGTGGATTGGGCAAAAATGAGCCAAAACTTGCGCATCGGAAGCTTCATCGTGCTGAATAAAACGTAATATTATGGCGCAAAATGCGGTCGCACAAAAGCGAATAGTTACGGACGCTCTTTTGCCGCGGCGACAATGCAGACGCCATGTTCGGATGGGGTTCCCGGCTACCCTGACCCGCTTTAAAATCCATCCCGAATCCGCAACATTCGCGGTACCGCGTGGCTCATTATTCTGAAAGTGAGGAAAGTCGAAAAGTATCCGCGATCCCGCGCCGCTTTTACGCGAAGCCGTTTTTGCGCTTCTTTTTCCGCAACTTGGCGGTCAGTTTGACGTTTGAATGCGAAAGTTCTAAATTCACCGCGGTGGTCGCTGTAACTCCCTGGTTCTAAATAATGTTTTGCGCTGTTTCAGTTTTATGCCTGCGTTAAAGCATTTAAATTTCCTTTTGCAATCAGGTAAAATGACCGAGTTTTTACCCATCCGGGAAAAAGGCACCTTTAAATGGCGGATAACAATGAGGTGGACCATGCTAGACGGCGTTTTCTCATTGCAGCGACGACGGCGGTGGGCGGGGTAGCGACAGTTGCAACCGCCGTGCCATTTGTCGCATCCATGATGCCCAGCCAGCGCGCCCTGGCGATCGGCGCGCCGGTTGAAGTGGATATCGGCAAAGTCGAATCGGGCATGAAACTCGACATCGAGTGGCAAAGCAAGCCGGTGTGGATTGTCAATCGCACGAAGGATATGCTCGCTACGCTCCCCACCCTTAGCAACCGCTTGGTTGACCCGAATTCCGAGGTGCCGCATCAGCCGCCATACTGCAAAAATCTTACGCGCTCGATCAAGCCCGAGTACTTCGTGGTGGTTGGAATCTGCACCCACCTCGGTTGCGTGCCGACGTTTAGACCGGAGAAGGCGCCGCCGGATCTTGGCCCTAGCTGGCCAGGCGGTTTTTTCTGTCCCTGTCACGGTTCGCGCTTTGATCTTGCGGGCAGAGTATTCAAAGGTGTTCCCGCACCGACCAACCTGGTGGTTCCGTCCTACCGGTACGTAAACGATACCAAGATTTTGATCGGTGAAAACCCTAAGGCGGCTAAATCATGACGAACAAATTAAGTGCTCTTCTCGGTTGGATTGATGCGCGCTTTCCGCTTACCGCCCTTTGGAAATCCCAGTTGGCAGAATATTACGCGCCAAAAAACTTTAACTTTTGGTATTACTTCGGCTCTCTGGCGCTGCTGGTGTTGGTGATGCAGATCGTCACCGGAATCGTTCTGACTATGCATTACAAGCCGGACTCAAGCTTGGCGTTCGGCTCAGTGGAATACATAATGCGCGACGTCCCGTGGGGTTGGTTAATTCGCTATATGCATTCCGTCGGCGCCTCGATGTTTTTCGTGGTGGTGTATTTGCACATGTTTAGAGCCATGCTTTACGGTTCGTACCGCAAACCGCGCGAGCTGCTATGGATCTTCGGCATGCTCATATACCTGTGCCTGATGGCGGAAGCGTTCTTCGGGTATTTGCTGCCCTGGGGGCAGATGTCATTCTGGGGTGCGCAGGTCATCGTCAACCTGTTCGACGCAATTCCGTTTGTGGGGCCTGACCTGGCGCTTTGGATACGCGGCGACTACGCGATTTCGGATGCCACGCTTAACCGCTTTTTCGCGTTTCACGTAATCGCAGTTCCGCTGATGCTGCTTGCACTGGTGGCGGCGCACGTGATCGCGCTGCACGAGGTTGGCTCGAATAATCCGGACGGCATTGAAATCAAGAAACACAAGGATCCTAAAACGGGAATTCCACTCGATGGCATTCCCTTCCACCCCTATTACACGGTGAAAGATATGCTAGGAGTGGCGGCATTTCTAATTGTTTTCGCGGTCATTGTTTTCTTCATTCCGGAAATGGGGGGGTATTTCCTTGAGAAGAATAATTTTATTCCGGCGAATTCGCTGCAGACGCCGACACATATTGCTCCGCTTTGGTTCTTTACGCCGTTTTATTCGATCCTCCGCGCCAATGTTTTCAACTTCCTTTGGATACCCGCCAAACTTTGGGGCGTGCTGTCCATGGCTATTGCGGTAGTCATCTATTTCTTTTTGCCGTGGTTGGACCGTAGCCCGGTAAAGTCGATCCGCTATCGCGGTCCGATCTACAAGATGGCGTTGACGTTGTTTGTCATTAGCTTTGTGACGCTTGGCTACCTCGGCACATTGCCCGTGGATCCGCTAAGAACGGTGCTGGCGCAAATAGGTACCGTGATCTACTTTCTGTTCTTTTTCCTGATGCCTTGGTACACCAGATTAGATAAAACCAAACCTGAACCGGAAAGAGTGAGATGGTGAAAGGCGTTCTGCTCGCAGTACTGCTGGCCCCGATTATGGCGTTTGGCTCAGAGGAACTCCAGCTGGACACGGCGCCAGTGAACTTGTACGACAAAATATCCCTGCAGCGAGGTGTGCACACCTTTGTCAATTACTGCTTGACTTGTCATAACGCCGAATATATGCGGTACAAGCGACTGGAGGACCTCGGGCTCACCGATGAGCAGATTAAGTATGATCTAATGCTTGCCGTCGCTAAGAGGATCGGTGACCCCATGACGGTGGCGATGGACGGGAAGGACGCCAAGGACTGGTTTGGTGCTACTCCGCCGGACCTTTCCCTTGTCGCGCGCTCGCGCGGCGCTGACTGGCTTTATACCTATCTGCGCAGCTTTTATCGTGATAAGACTACGCATACCGGCTGGAATAATACAGTATTTCCCAACGTCGGCATGCCTCACGTGTTACACGAATTGCAGGGGACACAGGTGCTGAAAACAGAAGTGGAGACCGACGCGCAGGGTCACAAGCACGAGGTGCAACAACTGGTGCTGCAATCACCGGGCACGCTGACCCCGCTGCAGTACGACATGATGGTCGCCGACCTGGTAAATTACTTGGTGTATATGGGGGAGCCGGAGAGGACGTTCCGTATTAAGCTCGGAATTTACGTATTGTTTTATTTGGCTCTCCTATTTGCCGTGACCTACATGCTCAAGAAAGAATACTGGAAGGACGTTCATTAACAACGTCCTGAGCGCGTAAAAAGTTTTTCTCAACAATACCCTGGGCGGCGACAGCAATTATGATGACCTTATATTCCGGAACAACCTGTCTTTTCAGCCACCGCTGCCGTATTGTGCTCTACGAAAAAGGCATGGACTTTCAAATTGTGGATGTCGATCTTTACAACATGCCGGAGGATTTGGCGGTCATGAATCCATATAACCGGGTTCCGGTGCTGGTGGAACGGGATTTGATACTTTACGAGGCGAATATTATCAATGAATATATTGACGACCGTTTTCCGCACCCACAGTTGATTCCCGCCGATCCGGTGATGCGTGCGCGGGCACGATTGTTTCTGTTCCGGTTCGAACTGGAATTGTTTTCGCAAATCGACTCGATTGAGCAGGGCAGCCAGAAAGCGGCAGACAAGGCGCGAGCGGTAATCCGCGACAACTTGATGCAAATCGCGCCGGTTTTTGCAAAGCAGAGGTATATGTTGGGCGAGGAATTTTCCATGCTCGATGTAGCAATCGCGCCCTTGCTCTGGCGGCTTGATCATTACGCCATACAGCTCGGAAAGCAGGCCGCGCCGCTCATGAAATATGCCGAACGCCTGTTCAGCCGGCCCGCTTTTATCGAGGCGCTCACCGCGCCGGAAAGGGTGATGCGCAAGTGAAGCATGTCTCCAGTAAACCTTATCTGATTCGGGCGCTGTACGAATGGTGCGCCGACAGCGGCTTGACCCCTTTTTTATCGGTGCGCGTGAATGAGCGCACTCGCGTGCCGGCTGAATACGTCAAAAACGGCGAAATCGTCCTTAACGTCAGCCAGGATGCAACGCGCAATCTGACCCTGGGCAATGACCTTATCCAGTTTTCCGCCCGCTTCAACGGCGCTTCACGCGAGCTCTCCATTCCAGTTGAGACGGTCATCGGTATTTTTGCCAAGGAGAGCGGGCAAGGCCTGTTTTTCAATGATGTGCCAAGTGCGACAGATCCGCATGGCAATGATGGAAACTCGTCTGCTCCCGCGTCCAACGGAAAACCGCGCCTGCAGATTATCAAATGACCCCGGGGCTGCGTGGTCAATCCACTTTGGTTCCACTATAATCACACGCACGCCGGCATAGCTCAGTTGGTAGAGCAGCTGATTTGTAATCAGTTGGTCGAGGGTTCGAGTCCTTTTGCCGGCACCATTTTTCCCTTTGACTTAAGAAAATGCCTGATGCTCTTCGGCGGTGCCAAGCCGCTATATATTCTTGCGCCAACTGCAACGGTGCGGCGCGCAGTCAATGTGCGGTCATCAGCGGCAATGGACGCCGATGCCGAGGGCTTAGAATAGACATCGTTCATCGTTTAGGCCCGGTTCTGAAAGTCCGCTTGTTTTGATAACGCCGGATACGAGTAAGCGATTAAACTTTCCGATGAAAATTCACGAATATCAGGCTAAGGCAATTCTTAGAAAATACGGCATCGCTACACCCGATGGTGTCCCCTGCTTTTCCGTTGACGAAGCAGTTGACGCGGCACGCGTTCTCGGCGGTCAGTCATGGGTGGTGAAAGCGCAGATTCACGCAGGCGGACGGGGCAAGGGGGGTGGAGTAAAAGTCGCCAAATCGGTGGATGCCGTCAAGCAATTTGCCGAAAAGATTTTGGGAATGCGGCTGGTGACGCACCAAACGGGCCCTGAAGGAAGATTGGTCAAGCGTCTACTTATCGAGAAAGGCGCCGATATAAGAAAGGAATTTTACGTTGCTATGGTCGTGGATCGGGCCTCGCAACGCGCCGCACTCGTCGCAAGCTCTGAAGGCGGGACCGAGATCGAAGAAGTTGCGGCGACCACGCCGCAGAAAATCCAAAAAACAATTGTCGACCCCACGTCAGGTCTGACCGACCAAGACGCCGATGCGGTGGCGCGAAACATCGGAATTCCCGAAGCGGCAGTGTCGCAAGCGCGAGATTCTCTTACCGGGCTGTATAAGGCATTTGATGAAACGGATGCTTCCCTTGCCGAAATCAATCCACTGGTTCTGACCGGCAATAACCGGGTACTCGCTCTGGACGCAAAAATGAATTTCGACGACAACGCACTGTACCGGCACCCCGACATCGCTGCAATGCGCGACCTCGATGAAGAAGACCCAGCGGAAATCGAGGCATCAAAATACGATCTATCGTACATTTCACTGGATGGAAACATCGGCTGTTTGGTAAACGGCGCAGGCCTCGCCATGGCCACCATGGATATCACCAAGCTGTTTGGTGGCTCGCCAGCAAACTTTCTCGACGTCGGTGGCGGGGCGTCTACCGAAAAAGTGACCGAGGCATTTAAAATCATGCTGAAAAATCCCAAAGTCAATGCGGTTCTAGTCAACATTTTTGGGGGCATCATGAAATGCGATGTAATTGCAGAAGGCATCGTATCTGCTGTAAAGCAGATGCATCTTAATGTGCCTCTAGTAGTACGTCTGGAAGGCACCAACGTCGATGCTGGAAAGAGAATTCTTGCCGAATCTGGACTGCCCATCATCTCCGCGACCAATATGGCGGACGCCGCACGGAAGGTCGTTGCCGCCGCGAATAGAACGTAACGAAGCAAACCGCGTGAGGTAGTTGGAAAGGACTTTAGCTTAATGGCAATTTTAATTAACAAAAACACACGCGTCATAACGCAGGGGATTACTGGCAAAACGGGTCAGTTCCATACCCGTCTGTGCCGTGATTACGCGAACGGCATAAGCTGCTTCGTGGCGGGCGTAACTCCGGGAAAAGGCGGTCAGGATTTTGAGGGGATTCCCATATTTAACACGGTGCGCGAAGCAAGTGATAATACTGGCGCTACCGTTTCGGTGATTTATGTTCCCGCTCAGTTCGCAGCCGCGGCGATTGATGAAGCGGTGGAAGCAGATCTCGATTTGGTGATCTGCATCACGGAGGGTATACCGGTGCGCGACATGATCCGCACGCGTAATAAAATGTGTAACAAGAAAACTGTTCTGATTGGCCCGAATTGCCCCGGCGTTATCACACCCGACGAAATTAAGATTGGAATAATGCCGGGGCATATCCACAAAAAAGGCCGCATCGGAGTAGTCTCGCGCTCCGGCACGCTGACCTACGAGGCGGTGGGACAATTGATGGAGCAAGGCCTGGGGCAATCTACCTGCGTCGGCATCGGCGGCGATCCGGTTGGCGGATTTAAACACATTGATGTCATGAAAATGTTCAATGAAGATCCGGATACCGACGCTGTAATCATGGTGGGAGAAATCGGCGGCACCGATGAGGAAGATTGCGCTCGCTGGGTTCGCTCCCACATGGCAAAACCGGTAGTTGGCTTTATTGCGGGAGTCACCGCGCCGCCCGGGAAAAGAATGGGGCACGCAGGTGCCATTATTTCCGGAGGCAAGGGAACCGCCCAGGAAAAGTTGGCCGTGATGGAGGAGTGCGGAATTAAAATTACCCGTAATCCTGCAGAAATGGGCAAGTTGGTGAAATCGGTGCTTTGAAGGCAAGTTTCGGTGCAGGCTAACATTTCGCGAAGCGCAATGTTACGCCGGAACCAAAAGCGCACGGTGATGGAGGAGTGCGGAATTAAAATTACCCGTAATCCTGCGGAAATGGGCAAGTTGGTGAAATCGGTGCTTTGAAGGCAAGTTTCGGTGCAGGAACGCATATTATGAGCCGCGATCGTATGTCGGAGTTAACAGCTAATCATGATACAATGAGCAGTCGGTACTTGCAGTGCTTCGGGAATGAGCAAGTATTCAGAATACGTGTGCAACAAAAGCTCAACCGTTTTCAATAATTGTTTGCGCCAACAGAATATCAGAACCTTGGGCCCCCGCCGGTTTCTAACAAGTAAGCGCGAAAGCTTTGAGAAGGTTGTCGCACATTTGCAATAGGTTTCATATTGCACGGCACTGGCAGCTGTTGTCAGCCGTTCCACGCTGAAAAATATCCGCATGCTTTCGGCGATGTCGCCTGAGTTTATAAATCGGCATTAACGCTGGGCGCGATACCAATGCATTGCATCGCGAGGAATTTTAATGGTGGGAAAGAAATCCGTTGGCGGTCGAATGAAACAACAAGTTGTACGTGGCGCGCCCAAGGGCCGTATTGTAGATCCCGTCGCGTTGGCGGAGGTCCAGGCATTGCTCGGAAATGAATCGCACGGGCGTGACTTGTTGCTAGAGCATTTGCATAAAATACAGGATCAGTACGGCCAAATCTCAGCCGGTCACATTGTGGCATTGGCGTCGGAAATGAAGCTGGCGACCGCCGAAGTTTACGAGGTCGCGACTTTTTACCATCATTTCGACGTCATCAAGGATGGAGAAATCGCGCCTCCTGCTTTGACCGTACGTGTTTGTAATTCGCTTGCTTGTGAAATGTCCGGGGCGCGGCAGCTGATTGCCGAACTCGAGCGTAGCTTGGGTGCGGAGGTTCGAGTAATACCTGCGTCCTGTGTTGGACGTTGTGAGCAAGCTCCGGTGGCGGTAGTGGGGCAAAACCCAGTACCAAATGCAGACGTGAAAGAAGTGCAATCTGCGGTTGCGTCCAAGGCGACTCGATGCGCTGTACCCGCCTACATTGAGTACGATGAATACCGAAAGCATGGTGGCTATCAATTGTTAAGCGACTGCGTGAACGGCAAACACGAGACCGATTCCGTGATTAAGATCATGGAAGATTCGGGCTTGCGCGGCCTTGGGGGAGCGGGCTTCCCCGCCGGCCGCAAGTGGCGCATCGTGCGGGGAGAACCCGCACCGCGTCTGCTGGCCGTAAATATTGACGAAGGTGAGCCGGGCACGTTTAAGGACCGGTATTTTCTGGAACAAGACCCGCATCGTTTCCTGGAAGGCATGCTGGTCGCGGCGTGGGCAGTTGATATTCATGAGATCTATATCTATCTTCGGGACGAATATGCTGGCTGCCGCGAAATTCTTACCAAAGAACTTGCGAGATTAACGGCAAGTGCTCCATGCCGACTGCCGAAAATGCATCTCCGCCGTGGCGCCGGCGCATATATTTGCGGGGAAGAGTCCGCGATGATTGAATCCATAGAAGGCAAGCGTGGCATGCCGCGCTTGCGCCCGCCCTACGTCGCTCAGGTGGGCTTGTTTAACCGGCCAACTCTCGAACACAACATGGAAACACTTTATTGGGTTCGCGATATTCTAGAAAAAGGTGCCGAGTGGTTTTCGTCTCACGGCCGCCACGGACAGAAAGGTTTGCGTTCGTTCTCGGTATCCGGGCGCGTGCAAAAACCCGGTGTCCATCTTGCGCCGGCGGGCATTACCGTGCGTGAGCTGATCGACGAATTCTGCGGCGGAATGCTGGACGGCCACGAATTTTATGCTTACCTTCCGGGCGGGGCATCGGGAGGCATTTTGCCGGCGTCGATGGGTGATATTCCGATGGATTTCGATACTCTTAATGAGTATGGCTGTTTTATCGGGTCAGCAGGCGTGATAATTTTGTCCGACAAGGACAGCGCCGTGGCGGCGGCGCGCAACGTTATGAAATTTTTTTCCGATGAATCGTGCGGTCAATGCACGCCGTGTCGCGTCGGAACCGTCAAGGCCCTGAGGTTGATGGAGCAACCGACGTGGAACAAAACGCTTCTCGAGGAGCTTTCAACAGCGATGGCCGATGCTTCAATTTGTGGGCTTGGACAGGCAGCGCCTAACCCGGTGCGCTGTGTGATCAAGTACTTTGCGCATGAAATTCAGTGAACTAAGATGCATCGTGAGCGCGGCGAGCATACCGCGCTCGCAGCGAGGTAAATGATGAACGCTCCAGTGCTATTACCCGTAAAACCGGAGGCAGTCGAGTTCAAGCTGAACGGCAAAAACGTTACCGGTTTCGGCAATGAAACTATTATTGAAATAGCCGCGCGTCACGGTGTGGAAATTCCGCGCCTTTGCTACAAACCCGGCATGCGCCCGGACGGTAACTGCCGCGTCTGCATGGTCGATATCAAGGGCGAGCGCTTTTTGGCGCCTTCCTGCTGCCGTACACCCAAAAAGGGCATGGACGTATTTTCCGACAACCCGCGAGCGCGTGCCGCGCAGAAAATGGTGCTTGAATTGCTTCTCTCCGATATGCCGCGGCAGTCGTATACCCTCGCCTCCGAGCTTGACTTATGGTCGAGAAAACTCAAAGTGGGCAAGCCACGCTTCGGTCCGCGCCAGCAACCGGCGGCCGACCTTTCACACCCCGCCATCGCAGTAAACCTCGATGCCTGCATCCAGTGCACCCGCTGCCTGCGCGCTTGCCGCGAAGAACAGGTCAACGATGTTATCGGCTATGCGTTTCGTGGAGAGCATTCCAAGATTGTGTTCGATCTTGACGATCCTATGGGCGACAGCACCTGCGTGGCATGCGGCGAATGCGTGCAGGCGTGCCCAACCGGCGCGCTCATGCCCGCTCGGAGCGTGGGGATGCTTTTGCCGGACAAAAGCGTGGATTCAGTGTGCCCGTACTGCGGCGTCGGCTGCCAGCTCACGTACTATGTCAAGGACAAAAAGATTCTTTATGTGCAAGGGCGCGATGGACCGGCGAATCACGCCCGGTTATGCGTAAAAGGCCGCTACGGTTTCGATTACGTAAGTCACAAGCAGCGACTTGCCAAGCCCCTGATCCGCCGGTCGGATTTCCCCAAATCTGCCGACTTACCGATCGATCCCGAGATCGCATTGAAGGCTTTCCGTGAAGCGAGCTGGGAAGAGGCGCTCGATCTTGCAGCCGCTAATCTGCTGAAAATACGCGACCGCGACGGCCCGCGTTCCCTGGCGGGATTCGGTTCTGCAAAAGGGACGAACGAAGAGGCGTATTTATTTCAGAAACTGGTGCGGACCGGTTTTGGAAGCAACAATGTGGACCATTGCACGCGCTTGTGCCACGCTTCAAGTGTCGCAGCGCTGCTAGAAGGTATCGGATCGGGCGCTGTGTCGAATCAGGTCAGCGATGCGTTGAGAGCAGAAGTGGTATTCGTGATCGGGGCCAACCCCACGGTTAATCACCCCGTAGCAGCAACTTGGATCAAGAACGCAGTCAAGAACGGCGCGAAGCTTGTGGTCGCCGATCCCCGCCGCTCAGATCTTGCGCGCCACGCGGCTTACTTTCTGCAGTTCAGGCCTGATACTGACGTTGCGCTACTGAACGCAATGATGCACACCATTATTCACGAAGGGCTGGCGAATGAGGATTTCATCAAGAATCGCACCAGCGGCTTTGCGGAACTGAAAAAAAACGTTGAGGGCTACACCCCGGAAGAAATGGCGCCGGTTTGCGGCATTCCCGCGGCAACGATAAAAGAGGTGGCGAGGCTTTATGCCACGTCGAAGGGATCGATGATTTTCTGGGGCATGGGTATATCCCAGCATGTGCACGGTACCGACAATGCGCGCTGTCTGATTGCGCTTGCGATGCTCACGGGCCAGGTAGGGCGTCCGGGTACCGGACTGCATCCGTTGCGCGGGCAAAACAACGTGCAGGGCGCATCCGACTCCGGTTTGATTCCAATGATGTATCCGGATTATCGGCACGTGGACAATGAGAAGGCACGAACTGATTTCGAAGAACTATGGGGAACGAAACTCGATCCTCAACCCGGACTCACCGTGGTGGAAATTATGAACGCAATTCGCGCCGGAGCAATCCGCGGCATGTATATCATGGGGGAAAATCCCGCCATGTCGGACCCCGATCTCGAGCATGTGCGCGAAGCGCTGGCGCAACTCGAATGGCTTGTGGTGCAAGAGATTTTCTTGACTGAAACTTGTTACCTTGCCGATGTTATCCTGCCGGCTTCGGCATGGCCCGAAAAAACCGGCACCGTGACCAATACGGACCGCATGGTGCAGTTCGGTCGGCAGGCATTGGATCTTCCAGGCGATGCAAGACACGATTTATGGATCGTTCAGGAAATTGCGAGACGCATGGGGCTCAAGTGGAGTTATCCGGAGGGACCAAAGGACGTATTCAATGAAATGCGCAAAGCCATGCCTTCCATTGCCGGCATCACATGGGAGCGGCTTGAGCAGGAGGGCTCCGTAACCTATCCATGCGAACACGAAGGCGATCCAGGTGAACCGGTGGTTTTTACTGATCATTTCCCGACCGAAAGCGGACGAGGACGATTTGTGCCGGCGGACATCATTCCTGCCAATGAACGGCCGGATAGTGATTTCCCGCTGGTGCTGATTACCGGAAGGCAACTGGAGCACTGGCATACAGGAAGCATGACGCGTCGCGCCGGCGTACTCGACGCGATTGAACCCGAACCCGTAGCATCGCTTCATCCACTGGAGTTAGATGCTATCGGCGTGCAGCCCGGGGATGTAATTACCGTTAAATCACGCCGTGGGGAGATTTCGCTGTATGCGCGCGCCGATGATGGCACCCCGCGCGGCGCAGTATTTGTACCGTTTTGCTTCTACGAAGCCGCGGCAAATATACTGACCAACCCGGCGCTCGATCCGTTCGGAAAAATACCGGAATTTAAATATTGTGCGGTTAAGGTAACGCGCGGCGGTCGGAAGCCAAAACACTCAAGTTTTGGCGGCGGACAGATACTCGCCGAATAAACCGCAAATAACTTAACCCGGGTTGCTTTGGGCGCGAGCCGGGCATGGCGAATTAACTGCCACGCGTACTGCGGGTCGTCTTAAGGGTACGCGCGTTGGGGTGGACGATAATCGTTCAAATACGGGGAGGATATATGTTGACCGACATTGAAATCGCGCAAAAAGCCAGAATGCAGCGTATCACTCAACTGGCGAAAGAAAAACTTGGTATCGACGAAGAATATCTCGAGCCGTACGGCCATTACAAGGCCAAACTTTCCCTGGAGTTTGTCGATAGCCTTGCCAAAAAGCCCGACGGCAAGCTGATCTTGGTAACAGCGATAAGTCCCACCCCTGCCGGCGAAGGCAAAACCACCACCACGGTAGGACTCTGCGATGCATTAAACCGCATCGGCAAAAAAACAGTGCTTTGCATACGCGAGCCCAGCCTAGGCCCGGTGTTTGGCATAAAAGGTGGCGCCGCGGGCGGCGGATACGCGCAGGTCGTCCCTATGGAGGACATCAATTTGCATTTCACCGGCGACTTTAACGCGGTCGGGCTTGCCAACAACCTGCTTGCTGCGGCGATCGACAATCATATTCACCACGGTAATGCCCTGGGCTTGGACGCGCGGCGCATTACTTGGCGGCGGGTGGTGGATATGAACGATCGAGCGCTGCGCGAGGTTGTGATTTCCCTGGGTGGGCCGGCTAACGGGTATCCGCGGCAGGATGGATTTGACATCACGGTAGCTTCCGAAGCGATGGCGATTTTCTGTCTTGCCACTTCGCTTAAGGATCTAAAAAACCGTCTTGGCAACATCGTTGTTGGCTACACGCGCGAACAGAAACCCGTGAGGGCGCGCGAACTCAACGTAGACGGTGCAATGACGGTGCTGCTCAAGGACGCCTTGAAACCAAATCTCGTCCAAACCCTGGAAAACAATCCGGCTTTCATCCATGGCGGTCCGTTTGCGAACATCGCGCACGGTTGCAATTCGGTGATCGCCACCAAAACTGCGGTGAAGCTCGCCGATTACGTTGTGACTGAGGCTGGTTTCGGTGCCGATCTGGGTGCGGAAAAATTCATCGACATCAAGTGTCGCAAGGCGGGATTGCGCCCCTCGGCAGTGGTGCTGGTTGCTACTCTACGGGCACTTAAATATCACGGTGGCGTGGATCTCAAAGAGCTTAACAAGGAAAACCTTCCAGCGCTGGAGAAAGGAATCGCCAACTTGGAGCGCCATGTCAGTAACGTGCGTAACCACTTCGGTTTGCCCTGTATCGTTTCCATCAACCATTTCACTTTCGATACCGATGCGGAAATTGACCTCCTCAGAAAAAAAATGGCAGGAAGCCAAGCACCGGTCGTAGTCGCACGACACTGGTCAGAGGGCGGCAAGGGTGCGGAAGAGCTGGCACGTACCGTAGTCGGCATTGTTGACAAGACGCCTGCGGGCTGCAAGTTTGTATACGAAGAATCGGCGCCTCTGTGGGACAAGATGAAGGCCATTGCCACCAAGATTTATGGTGCGGCAGATATCGTGGCGGACGCCAAGGTGCGGGCGCAAATCCAGAGGCTGCAGAATGATGGATACGGCCACTATCCGGTGTGCGTCGCCAAGACCCAGTATTCCTTCTCCACTGACCCCGGCCTGCGCGGCGCGCCCGGTGGTCATGTAATTAACGTGCGCGAAGTGCGCCTTTCTGCCGGTGCTGAATTCGTGGTCATGATATGTGGCGACATCATGACTATGCCGGGACTGCCCAAGGTGCCTGCCGCCGAGAAAATCAATATT